>DASWAB010000304.1:0-5360 GCA_036391375.1 Nitrospirota bacterium | reverse complement strand
GGGATGCCAGGTCGCGGAATTACTTTCGGGAATTTCTGCAATGGCGATTTTTTCAATTGCATTTTGCTGAAAAAGGTGTTTTTTACCTTCCTCCCTTTATGGTAATATACGCGCATGTTTGACCAGGACACAATATGCGCGGTCTCGACGCCGCCCGGGGAGGGGGGAATCGGCATCATCCGCATAAGCGGGGCGGACGCAATCGCTATCGCGTCGAAAATTTTCAGACCGCGAACTGAAAAGCGGCTCGAGGCTGCGGCAACACATACCCTGCATTACGGCCATATCGTGGACGCGGTCTCCGGCGAGATTGTCGACGAATCGCTCCTGACCGTGATGCGCGCGCCCGCGACGTACACAAGAGAGAATATCGTGGAAATCAACTGCCACGGCGGGATGATGCCCCTGTGGAGGACCATGCGCCTCGTGATAGCCGCGGGGGCCAGACAGGCCGGGCCTGGCGAGTTCACGAAGCGGGCTTTTTTAAACGGCAGGATCGACCTTGCGCAGGCCGAGGCCGTGATGGACATCATCAAAGCCAAAACAAGCCGCTCCCACAAGGCCGCAAACGAGCAGCTCCTGGGTGGGCTTTCTTCGCAGATTGCGGGGCTTCGCAACAGGCTCCTGTCGCTTGCCGCCTCGGTCGAAGCCGGGATCGACTTTCCCGAGGAGGACATTGAGACCGAGTCGGGTCATTCGCCAACCGATGAGATAGAAGGGATACTCGCGGGAGTCAATGGTCTTCTTTCCGGCTGCAAATACGGGAAAATCATCCGTGACGGCTTCGCGACCGCCATCGTGGGCAGGCCGAACGTAGGCAAGTCTTCGCTCCTCAATGCCTTGCTCAGGCAGGACCGCGCCATCGTGACCGAAATCCCCGGCACCACGCGGGACGTTCTGGAAGAGTATTTGAACCTCGACGGCATACCACTCAGGATCCTGGACACCGCCGGCATCAGACACGCTCATGACAAAGTCGAGCAGGAAGGGGTCCGAAGGAGCCTCGCGGCCATAGAATCGGCGGATTTGGCGCTTGTCGTGCTCGATGGTTCGCAGCCTATGACGCCTGAGGACCGGCGGGTGCTGGAGGAAGTGAAGGGGAAAAACGCGCTCGCAATAATCAACAAATCCGATTTGTCGCGAAAGCTCGGGGCGCTCGACGAGCCATGGGCGCAGGTTTCGATGTCGTGCCTTACCGGCGAGGGGCTCGATGACCTGAAACGTACGGTTTCCCGTTTGGTCATGCAGGGGACCATCGCCTCGCGTGAGCACGCCTGGGCCGTGAACCAGAGGCACCAGACAGCGCTCGAACAGGCGAAAGAAAGCCTTGGGAAGGCGCTTGAATCCGCGCGGACCGGCCTTTCGCCTGAGTTCATCGCCGTGGACATCCGCGACGCGCTCGACAGCCTGGGACTCATCATCGGCGCGACCCACACGGAAGACATACTCGAACGGATATTCAACGACTTCTGCATCGGAAAGTAGTTATAATAATACGAATATATTTTCGGGCACGAAGAAACACGAATGCCCGCGAATTAGAACGTCTGGCGTTAGCTTGCATGTGGTTATCATGACTTTGCAAAAAACATACGATGTCATCGTGATCGGCGCAGGCCACGCGGGCTGCGAGGCGGCGCTTGCCTCGGCTCGAATGGGCTGCTCAACGCTTCTTCTCACGATGAACCTGGACACCATGGCGCATATGTCCTGCAATCCGGCCATCGGCGGGCTGGCCAAAGGGCATCTCGTCAAGGAGATCGACGCCTTGGGCGGGGAGATGGCCAGGATCATCGACCGGACCGGGATCCAGTTCCGCATTTTAAACAGGAGCAAAGGCCCTGCCGTGCGCGGCACACGCGCGCAGGCGGACAAGCAGCGATACCGCATGGCAATGAAGGAATCGCTGGAAAAACAACCGGGGCTTGATAGTAAACAGGGAAGCGTCGAGAAAATCCTCGTCGAAGACGGGCGCATCGCAGGAGTTGAGACAAACATCGGCGTGCAATATCTCTCCTCGGCTGTGATCGTAACGACCGGCACGTTCTTAAAAGGCCTCATCCACATCGGACTCGTTCATTATCCCTCGGGCAGGGCAGGGGAGTTTCCCTCCGTCGGCCTTTCCGATAATCTGCGCGAGCTTGGGTTCGAGCTCGGAAGGCTTAAGACCGGCACCCCGGCGCGATTGAATGGGAGGACAATAGAATTTTCGAGGTTAAAAGCCCAACATGGCGATGATCCTTTGCCTTTCTTCTCTTTTACTGAAAAAGCGCATCCTCTCCCACAAATGCCTTGTTATCTTACTTATACAAATAATAAAACCCATGAAATTATACGCAATAACCTTGATCGTTCCCCACTTTATACTGGAATGATTAAAGGCATCGGTCCAAGATACTGCCCCTCTATCGAAGACAAGGTTATGCGGTTTTCCGAAAGGGAACGGCATCAGGTTTTTCTCGAGCCGGAAGGTCTTGATACGGAAGAATATTACGCAAACGGCGTGTCAACAAGCCTGCCTTATGATGTTCAACTCAAATTGTATCGGTCAATCTCCGGGCTTGAAGAAGTGGAGCTCATGCGACCAGCCTATGCCATAGAGTACGATTTTGCGCCGCCCACCCAGATACAACACACTCTTGAAACAAAAAAAGTCGGGGGGCTTTACTTTGCCGGCCAGATCAACGGGACATCAGGATACGAAGAGGCCGCCGCCCAGGGCTTAATGGCGGGCATCAATGCCGCGCTTAAAATACAGAAAAGGCCGCCGCTTATTCTCAGTCGCGCAGAGGCGTACACCGGCGTCCTTATCGACGATCTCGTGACCCGCGGCACAAACGAACCCTACCGGATGTTCACGTCGCGCGCGGAATACCGTCTCCTTCTGCGCGAGGATAATGCCGACATGCGGCTCGGGGATAAGGGCCGTGAACTCGGCCTCGTGTCCGATGAGGCTTACGGGCAATTTCTTGAGAAAAGGGAGAACATCGCGAGCGAGACCTCAAGGCTTAAGAAGACCTGGATCAAACCCTCGCCGGAGGTTCAGCGTATTTTAGCGTCGCGCGGTTCGGCGGAGCTCTCTGGCGAGGCATCGCTCGAACAGCTCCTCAAAAGGCCCGAGCTTGAGTATCAGGATATTGCGAAAATCTGTTCTCCGGAAAAGCCCCTCGACAATGCCTCAGCGGAACAGGTAGAGATTCAGGTGAAGTACGAGGGCTATATAAAACGGCAGGTCCAGCAAGTGGAACGGTTTTCTTCGCTCGAACAAAAAACCCTTCCGGTGGAAATGGATTATGACGGCGTAACCGGCCTCGGCGCGGAGGTAAAGCAAAAGCTGAAACAGGTGCGGCCGGTGTCTCTCGGCCAGGCATCGAGGATTTCTGGCGTTACCCCGGCCGCGATTTCTCTCCTTCTGGTGGCGCTCGAAAAGAAAAAACGGGGAAGGGCGCTGGAAACGCGGAGCGACGGGGTGCGGGATAAGAACAGCCGGACTTCTTGTGACAAGGAGCAGACAACGTGACGCCGCGAGAGCTGTTGATCAACGGCGCTCAGGAGCTTGGCCTCGATCTTTCGACAGAGCAGGTGAATTCAATCTTCGTCTATTTGACCGAGCTGAAAAAGTGGAACCGGAAAATCAACCTGACCGCCATTAGGGAAGAAAGGGACGTTATTATCAAACACGCGCTCGACTCTCTTTCCCATATAAAGGGGTTTGTTCCAAGGGCTGGGACACGTCTTCTGGATATGGGATCCGGCGCCGGATTTCCGGCCATCCCCCTAAAGATCGCGCTGCCCGAAATCATGATAACCATGGTGGAATCGATCAAAAAAAAAGCATCCTTCCTCCGTCACGTTGTGAGAACGCTTGACCTGAAGGAGACCGAAGTCATTGACAAAAGGACGGAGGAGCTCAAGGGCTCGCTCGGTTCAACATATGACATTGTTACCGCACGCGCATTCGCAGATATGAAAGCGGCGCTTTTATCCGGCATGCCGTTTCTCAAATCTGGCGGCGTCATGGTCCTGAGCAGGGGACCGGAAGAAACGATTACAGAAGGGGATTTATCCAGGGTAGGCGCAGTCCTCGAAAAAAGAGTAGAGCTGACGCTCCCGCACTCGGATTACAAAAGGGCCATTTGGGTCTTTCGACATATTGACTGAACTTCAATGATGTTCCACGTGGAACATTTTGCTATTTTAACAAGTTGAAAAGGAAATAATATCCCAGATGCAGAGGCACTGAGGATAGACATTCGCAGCATTTGAGAATTTGTTTTCAAAAACTGAATCTTCGCAATCGACAAAATCTGCGGACAAATATTGGGCTTTATGTCAAACGGCGCGCTCATAATACCTCATGAATGGAGAGAGGCGGCAGGCGAAATCAATGCCCAGGGTGGGCCCGTGCTTGTTCTCGGAGCGCCTGGATCGGGAAAGACCACGTTCTGCCTGTATCTTGCCGGCCTTTTCTGCAGGCATGGCAAACGAGTTGCCTGGATTGACGCCGACCCCGGCCAGCCGTTCATCGGTCCGCCGGCCGTGATATCGCTCACGCTCTACGCAGAGGCAGCCGACCTGCTCAAACGGAAGACCCCCTTGATAATGAGCTTTATCGGCAACACTTCGCCGGTCGGACGCCTGCTTGAGATGATTTCCGGTCTTCAAAAACTCTATTCGCTTGCACAAACGAGCAGCCCGGACCTCATCCTGATCAACACCTGCGGGCTGGTAAGCGGCGGCGCTGCGCGGGAGCTTAAATTTCATGAGATAGACATGATCGCGCCGCGCTATGTAGTCGCCTTGCAGAAGGCCGGAGAGATCGAACATTTACTGGCGCCCCATTCTCATCGGGCAGGGCTTCTCATCTACCGCCTGCCGGTATCTCCTGATGCAAGGATCTCAACCGGAGAAGCGCGGCGAGCAATACGCGAGCAGCGTTTTAAAGAATATTTTCGCGGCGCGGAATTTCATGAGATCCATCTCAATGACGTAGGCGTTCATGGACCGGGCCTCGGCACGGGCGAGCGGCTCGACTTCCGGGATGTGAACCGGCTCTCGAAGATCCTTCATGCAATCGTAATCCACGCCGAGCTGTCCTCCGACCGGTTGTTTATCATGGTCGAAGGAGAATACGCGGGGGAAGAACTTTTCACGGCAAAGGAACAGTATAAAGTCCGGGAAGTCGAAGTACTCATGCGTTCCGAGATCGACCACCTCCTTGTCGGGCTGAATGATGAGCGAAACCTCTGCCTGGGACTGGGAATTCTTCGCGCCATGGACCTGAAGGACCTTTCATCGCGGGTGATAACCCCCCTCAGGGACGTCTCGGGGGTGCGCCATTTATCGCTGGGATCGATTCG
>DASWAB010000303.1:0-3541 GCA_036391375.1 Nitrospirota bacterium | reverse complement strand
GAGGGCCTTATCGGACACTTCGGTTTCCAGAAAAAGGAGAAGAATTTTGGATCGGGGCGATCGTATCTTCAGCTCATGGATGACCTGCTGCAGTTCCTCCCCTCCGAAGAGAACGGGATCCAGAATAAAGACATCGGGGTGGATATTCGCGCTCTTGACCGCCTGGGGACCGTCCTCCACTTTCCCGACGATCTCGATGTCTTCTTCATACTGGAGAAGCGTAGTCATCCCTTCGCAAAACAGGGGGTTCCGGCACGATACTATCACTCTGATGGTTTTCATAGAAATTCGGCGGCGCGCTCTCCGGAACGGACGCACGCCTTATTCTCTAAATTATATATTATATTGTTATATTTTAGCACAAGGCATGGATGATTACCGCACAAAATAGATGAAGGCGACAATGAGGCCTGTTGCGACAACGATCCTGCGGAGAATGACCGGCCTGATGGCGCCGGCCAACCGTCCTCCCAAGGCCCCTCCGATCAGCGCGCCGGCCGCCATGACGAGCGCCGCAAGCCAGATCACCTGCCCGGAAAAGAGAAAGAAGACCGCTGCCGCGACGTTGATGCTGAAGGAGACGGACTGCTTCAGCGCGTTGAGCCGGGTGAGTGAGTCTTCCAGCGCGAGGCCGATCACCGCCAGGACCATGACGCTGACGCCCGCGCCGAAATACCCGCCGTAGACCGCCGCGGGGACGACCGGCAGGATCGCCCATGCCTCATGCACGGTCTTTGTGTTCGTCCCCCGCATCCGGCTTGTCACCCAGTTCCTCAAATGCTCCTGAAAAAACAGCAGGCCCGCGGCAAGCAGGATGAGGTACGGCACCAGGACGCGGAACGCCTGGTCGCTCGTATGCAGCAGCAAAACGCCTCCGGCAATTCCGCCCAGAACGCCGGCGGGGAGGAGAAAACGCAGCCGTTTCCCCTGTCCGCGCAGGTCCTTCATCTGCGCGAAGGTCGCGCCGAGATACCCCGGGCAGAGCGCCACGGTATTCGTCACGTTCGCCGCCACCGGCGGGACCCCCACGGCGGTGAGCATCGGGAACGTGATCAGCGTGCCGCCGCCGGCAAGCGCGTTCACGAGCCCGCCCGCGACGGCGGCGATTCCGATGATAAGCAGATCTATTCCGTTCATGCTCTTCTCAACAAGATAATAAAAAGGCAGCCACAAAGGCTGCCTTACGAGTCTTTACGCTTTTTACCGCATTCCGCAATCTTACAGCCGCAATCGCTACTCCCACTCTATCGTGGAGGGCGGCTTGGAGGAAATGTCGAAGCACACGCGGTTCACGCCTTTCACTTCGTTGATGATCCGGTTGGACATGACGCCTAAAAGTTCATAGGGGATTTTTGCCCAGTCCGCGGTCATGCCGTCCTGGCTCGTCACCGCGCGGATGGCGACCACGTTCTCGTAGGTTCGCTCGTCGCCCATGACACCCACGGTCTTGATCGGCAGCAGCACGGCAAAGGACTGCCAGATCTGCTTGTACAGCCCCGCCTTCCTGATCTCATCGATCACGATGGCGTCGGCGTCGCGCAGTATCCGGAGCCTTGGTTCAGTTATCTCTCCTAATATCCGAATGGCAAGCCCCGGCCCCGGGAAGGGCTGGCGGTCTATGATATCGTCCGGCATCCTGAGCTCGCGGCCGATGGCCCGGACCTCGTCCTTGAACAGCTCGCGCAGGGGCTCGACCAGCTTGAGTTTCATTTTTTCGGGGAGTCCGCCCACGTTGTGATGGGACTTGATGACCGCCGACGGGCCTTTGAAGGAGACGCTCTCGATCACATCAGGATAGAGCGTGCCCTGGACCAGGAACTCCGCCCCGCCGCCGAGTTCATGCGCGGCCTGCTCAAAGACCTCGATGAAGGTATTGCCGATGATCTTCCGTTTTTTCTCGGGGTCTTCAACCCCCCTGAGCTTCCCCAGGAACTGCGCAGAGGCGTCCACGTATTTGAGGTTCAACCCCATGTCCTTGAACGTATGCTGGACCTTTTCGGCCTCGCCTTTTCTGAGGACGCCGTTGTTCACGAAAATGCAGGTGAGCTGCCCGCCGACCGCCCGATTCACCAGCACCGCGGCCACGGAGGAGTCCACCCCTCCCGAGAGGGCGCAAATGACCTTCCTGTCCCCCACGGCCTTCCGGATTTCGCCCACCGAGTAGTCTACGAATGATGCCATGGTCCACGAGGGGCTGCACCCGCAAATGCCGTACACGAAGTTCCGGAGTATCTGCATGCCCTGGGGGGTGTGCGCCACTTCCGGATGAAACTGCACGCCATAGAACTTTCGTTTTTCATCGGCCATTGCCGCGGTCGGGGAATTATCCGTGTGCGCGATGGCGTGAAAGCCTTCCGGCATTTTTTCGATCCGGTCGCCGTGGCTCATCCAGACCGTCGCCTTGCCGCCTTCGCCAATTCCATTGAACAGGCCTTCGGCTTTATGGATATTCAATTCAGCCCTGCCGTATTCCCGCTTTTGCGATTTCGCCACCTCGCCGCCCAGGACGTGCGTAATGAGCTGCATGCCGTAGCAGATGCCGAGGACCGGGATGCCGAGTCCAAGGTGCGCCCCGTCGATGAGCGGCGCGCCGGAATCATAGACGCTCGACGGGCCGCCGGACAGAATCAGGCCCTTCGGCCGGAAGGCCTTGATCTTTTCCAGGCCCGCATTGAACGGGAAGATCTCGCAGTAGACCTTCGCCTCGCGCACCCTGCGCGCGATGAGCTGGGTGTACTGGGACCCGAAGTCGAGAATCAGTATTCGTTCGCTGTGGATGTCGGACACGAAGGCTCCCTTCACAACCAAAATATGGGGGATATTACAACAGGATAACGACTTAGTCAACCGGAGATTGATCGGAAAATTCGCTTGGCCCTTTGCTGCGAAAACTCATCTGCTGCGAACCGGCCCGCGTGTATCCCCTCCCGATACACCTGCAAAATAATGCAAACAACGGGGTTGACAACGTTCTCCGACTCCGTTTATTATAAGTCATGCAGCCGCCGATCTACCAAAAACTCCGCGACGTTGCGCACCGGACCGCGCTCACGCTCCCCCGGCCCGCCTTTTACCGCTTGCACGAGGCCGCCATCCTCAGGGCCGACGTGGCGCTGGCAAAGGACGAAACTGTTCGCCAATGCAGGACCTACCTCGACTCGTCACAGCTCGAGTGCGCCCACGGCCTTGCGCACTGCGAGACGGTTGCGCGCGACGCGGGCGCCGTCGCAGTGATCGAAGCCGCGGAACTCGGCATGTCGCCGTCGAGCATCGAGCCGCTGTTTCTGGCCGCAATCATCGCGGGGCTCCTTCATGACATCAAACGCAAGGAACAGGACCATGCCGTCCGGGGGAGCATTGAAGCGGAGAAAATCCTGACGGAGGTGGGCTTGAATCTGCGGGATCGGCAATACATTGCGGACGCCATCAGAAATCACGAGGCGTTTCAGGAGACCGTTGACCGCGACGACGAAGCGGGCAGACTCGTGAGCGACGCGCTCTACGACGCGGACAAGTTCCGCTGGGGGCCGGAAAACTTTAC
>DASWAB010000302.1:0-11032 GCA_036391375.1 Nitrospirota bacterium | reverse complement strand
GCCGGTCCACACCCTTATTGTTCCCAAAAGACATATTGCCGACATCCACAGCATGACCGAAGCAGACAAGGACATTATCGGTCACCTCTTCCTGATCGCAAGGAAACTGGCTGCCGAAAGGGGCCTTGATGCCAAGGGATACCGGATGGTGATCAACAACGGCAAAGACGCCGGTCAGACGGTTTTCCATCTCCATCTCCATCTGCTCTCCGGCAGACGGTTTACCTGGCCTCCCGGGTAAGAAACTAACAAGTAGCCGTGCATAGCATCAGAATTCTGTGTGAGTAATATCCGCTCGCCCGTTATACACACCTTGAACGGTGGATACTCACAATCATCATGCGGGTTTATTGCTCCTTTTTTTCTTTTTCGTATCAATACGTTTCCGCCGGTTCTCACATTTCCACACCGCTTACTATTACGACTGCTAATTTATTTTAATATTACTTCATAATAGAAACCAGGGAACCCGATTGTGGAATGATTTTTTTAGCACGGTGTTTTTCCCAGGACCGGAAACAGCATAAAAATAATTTATTAGATATACTCAGGCATATGTGATATCTTCAAGAAAAAAGCACAAGGAGGAGACACCATGGAAAACAAGGAATTTGTATTTATTCTCACACACTCGTACGACGCAATTGAACGCTCGGCTGCGGCTCTGCAGCTTGCAACGAATATGGCGGCCTTCGACGCGAAGATCGATTTCTTTCTGATGAACGAAGGCGTTCATCTTGCCCGGAAGGGATTCGCAGAATCCGTATCGTGGCAGCACGGTTTTTCTCCAGTTGCGGAACTGATGAAAAGCCTTGTCGAGGATTTTGACTGTAAGTTCTACATCTGCGCATCCTGCATCAAACCCTATGGGCTCGAGGGAGCGGAATTGATTAAAAATTCGGAAGCAAAGCCGGGTTCGTTCCTTGGTGAGCTTTTGATGAAGCGGCAGGGATTGACGTTCTGAACGCAATCCCGCTCCTTGGTATCCACAGGTTCCTGCCAAGAGGGCTCAGAGGAAACGCCCAAAATACAAAGTTCATGAAAAACATCGCTAATTTTCTGTTCGAAGCAGGCATGCTCAAACGCACGCCGCGGAGCGGGTTCCAGTTTCTGGGCTCCGGCGCGGAGTCGGTTGCAGAGCATATGTTCCGCACGACATACATCGGATACGCACTCGGGAAAATGGCGGCAGGCGTCAACGTGGACCGCTTGATCCAAATGTGCCTGTTCCACGATCTGGCCGAGGCACGGACCGGGGACCTTAATTACGTCAATAAAAAATATGTTGAGGCGGATGAAGAAAAGGCAATCGGCGATCTTGCCCGGACGCTTCCCTTCGGGCGGGAGATCGAGGAACTGGTCCTCGAATTCATCGCAGGAAAAACGGAAGAGGCAAGGCTTGCGCGCGATGCGGACCAGCTTGAGATGATCCTGGCGCTCAAGGAATATAAAGACCTTGGGAATAAGTACGCGGACGAGTGGCTTGAGTTTTCCCTGAAGAGGCTTGTGACCGGCGCCGCACAGGAGCTTGCGAAAACGATCTTGGAGACCGATTCATCGCTTTGGTGGTTCAGCGACAAGGGCGACTGGTGGATCAGCGGCGGCAAGCGTTGAAAGCTGGTGATATGCCGACCCGGTCGTTGTTCTTTCGTTGATCTCGATGCGGTAAAGCCGGCTCCCTGCCTGCTTGTAATGTTCGATCAACGGCGCGGTCCGTTCCTCAAAAATCCGGAGCTTCTGCTCGATCAGCGCACGTTCATCATCTTTTCGGCCGGCCCTGTCTCCTCCCGTGTTTTCCTCGATCCTGCAGAAAACGGAACCCGGTGAACACTCGAGAATAACGAGGGAGTGGACCGTTGCGATGGGCTCAAGGTCCCGTGCCTGCCCTTCGTGGCGGGGGAGACCGTTTAAGACCAGGACATCGCCGGTACGAAAACGCGAGCGGTCGAGAAACAGCGAAACGATCTTTTTGGCCAGGGCGAAGCGCTCGTTTTCCAGCAGCAAGCCGTGCTCAAGAACGCCGAGGATGAAATCCTGCTCCGCCGGCGAGTAGGACGTTGCGCCGATACCCGACGCGATGGCGCGGAGTTCGGATCCGAAGTCGAGGTGATGGGACCTTCGGCCGAGAAATCCGCGCGTCGTGAGAACATCGCCGAGCGGGCTTTTTCCCGAACCGGTGGGCCCCAGAAGCAGGATTGCATCGACAGGGCGCGCGTAGGAAGTTTTCATGATCACCATCTTCTCTTTCTTAGACATTCAAGGCTTTTCTTCGATGCGATCGTAAGTTCGCCTTCGGGGATGTCGTTCACCGCGAACCACCCGATTTCGCTGCATTTGTGCGGCTCCCGGATTGCCGGTTCGCCGCTTTTCACTCTGCAGAGAAACGTGGGCGACACCCAGTGCTGTTTTTCTTCCGGGATGATGTGGTTTACGACATCGAGAAGTTCCACGACCTCAACCTCAAAACCATACTCCTCGTTAATCTCGCGCAGAAGGGCGTGTTCGAGCGATTCGTTGAACTCAACGCTCCCGCCGGGGAACTCCCATTTGAGGCGTTCGTTGCGCGCATTCTTGCCTCGCCGGGCGAGGAAGACTTTTCCTTCGCGGTTGAAAATGACGCCGCCGACGCCCACGCCGATATAATCAGTGCCCTTTTTCATGATCAAGCGGAAGCATGGCAATGTACCAAAAAAGACGCGCGAAGTCAAAACCTTGTTTCCACGCGGTTTTTTGCTTGACATATTTGCTTTTTAGCTTATAATACCCCCCTATTCTAACATAGAGGAGCAGAAAGATGTCAGAAACAACAGCGCAAAAAAGCAATCTCAAGCAGAAAAGGCTGCAGGGCTTCCGAGAGAGGATGAGCACCCCGGGCGGCAGAAAGACCATCAACCGCCGCCGGGCCAAGGGAAGAAAGCGTCTCGCCGTATAATGAGTGAGCGGTAGAGCGCGATGCCATACGCATACCGAAAGAGCGAGCGGTTACGAAAAAACAAGGATTTTCTCTCTACCATGAAAGGAAAAAGACTGTCGGCAGACGGTCTTTCGCTTTTTTATAACAGGAACAATACGACTAATTTCAGAGTCGGCATCTCCGTCAGTAAAAAGCTGGCAAACGCGGTGAAGCGAAACAGGCTGAGGCGACGCATCCGGGACTGTGTTATGCGGGCTCTGAAAGACCACACGCAAGGGTACGATCTGGTCTTTGTCGCGCGACAGGGGCTGGCCGCGGCGGAATATGAGCAGGTCATGAAGGCCGTAGAAGCCGTTCTCCGCAGAACATCCATCCTTACTGCAAAGCACGAAAGCACAGCGTCATGAACGTCATCAGCAAATTTTTTATATTGCTCCTTCGAGCGTATAAACGCGCCATCTCGCCCTTGCTGCCGCCTGCCTGCCGGTTCACGCCCACGTGCTCGGAATATGCAATCGAGGCATTTGAAAAAAAGGGCTTGTTCAAGGCGATCGGGATGACCGTCGTGCGCATTTTAAAATGTCATCCCTTTCATCCCGGCGGCTACGATCCCGTACGATAATTCCGGAGGATTCATGGAAACCCGAAGATTCATTTTGGCGCTGTCCCTTTCCCTGATCGTTTTTTTGGTGTACATGAGATTTTTCGCGCCGAAGCCGCCGCAGAACCCCGCCGTTTCCGGACCAGCGAAGCAGGAGGCAGCGCAGGAAAAGGCGCAGTCGCAACAGCCGCCGGCCGAGGCGCACGCTTCACAGATCGAGCCTGCCGTCAACGGAAAAGACATCGTTGTTGAAACCGACCTCGTAAAAGCAACCGTGAACACGGCCGGAGGCGTAATCACGAAGTGGGAGCTCAAGGGCTACCGGGAGGCGGACAAGACCGAAGTGGGGCTGGGTGTTCTCTACAAGAGGATCACGGGCCAGGCCCCGAAGACACAGCCGAAAAAGGAACTGGGCAACGTTCAGCTCCTGCCCTCGTATGAAGGGATCGGCCGGAAGGACATGGTTGATCCGCTTGCGGTGATCCCGCTCGACAAGAACCTCTCTACCCTGTCGCGGGTCGCATATCGCGCGGACCGGGAAGGGCTCCGTCTCGACAAGGAGAGGCCGACCGGAACACTTGTGCTTACCTACGCCGGGCCGGCCGGCATCACGATCGAAAAGAAGCTGACATTCTATAACAACGACTACAAGGTCGATGTGGCGCTCAATACCGCGGGTCTGGACGGTTACTCGCTCGCCCTCGGAACCGACTTCGGCATCGCGGACAAGGTGAGCAAGGACGCAAGCGGAAGAGTCGGCTTGGCAGCCCAGACCGACGGCAAATCCTTGATGGAAAAACTTGGCAGCATCAAGGGCGAGACGCAGCACACCGGCGTTATCGACTGGTTCGGGCAGGAGGACAAGTATTTCACGGCCGCCATCCTGTTCGGAGGCCAGGGCATCATAACGACCACGCGGACGGCGGCGCCGAGGGAAGTCGGCGACCTGCTTTCGACGACACTGACAGTCAAAGAGAAGCCCGAAGCGCGTACGTTCACCCTCTATGCGGGACCCAAGAGTTATTCGATGCTCGAAGCCCATGGCCACGGGCTTGAGCGGATGGTGGACTACGGGTGGTTCGGCATCCTGGCGAAGCCCATGTTCTGGCTGCTGCAGAAGTTTTTCGCCATCACCAGAAACTACGGCATCGCGATCATCCTGCTCACGATCGTGGTGCGGCTGCTCCTCTTCTATCCCTCTCTCAAGAGCGCCACGGCCATGGAGGAAATGAAAAAGATCCAGCCCCTGCTTACGGCGGTCCGGGAGAAGTACAAGAAGGACCCGGCGAGGATGAACCAGGAAATGATGAAGCTCTACAAGGAGCACAAGGTGAACCCGGTCGGCGGCTGCCTGCCCATGCTCCTGCAACTCCCGTTCTTCATCGCCTTGTACAACGTGTTATCCGTGTCCATCGAGCTGCGGCAGGCGTCGTTCATCCCGTTTTGGATCAGGGACCTCTCGGTGTATGATCCCTATTATATCCTGCCGGTGCTGATGGGCGTAAGCATGATCTTCACCATGAAGATGACCTCGTCCACGGCGGACCCGCAGCAGGCAAAGATCATGATGTTCATGAACATCGCCTTTATATTCCTTTTCGCCTGGCTCCCGGCGGGACTCCTGCTCTATATTACGCTCTCCAATGTGCTTTCGATCGTGCAGCAATTGTACGTAAGAAAGCTCCTCGGCATCAAGGCAGACACATCGGCCTTATCCGCCTGAGCCACTCACCGCCCGTATTTCAAAAACAGCCTCCGCGTGTATGGACGCGGAGGTTGTCCCTCATTTTTTGCGCTATACTTAGTGCCAAGGCCTATGAAGACAGTGGCACTGTTTTTGTTTTTACTCTTCTTATCATCTGCCACAGCGGATGCAGCGGGACTTTTTATCGAGGGCGGAGAGGGGTTTTATTTTTCTCACGACACGGAAGCGGTCATTGTCAGGTTTCAGTTAGACGCGCCGAAGTTGTTTGGTTTGGAGGGCTTTTACGAAGCAACGTATGCTTCATGGAATGGCCATGAGCACGACGAGGCAATCGCCCTTGCCCGGGGAGTTCGCTGGGTGAGTGCCATGAAGAGCGCCGTAAGTCTTACCGCGGGCCTGAGCTATATAAGCAGGACGACGTCGCATCTCGGCCAGCCCTTTGAATTCTATGGCCGGCTCGCGTTCGATGAAGAGATAGGCCGGGCGTTTGTTTCGATCGGCTGGCTCCACTACTCTGACGCGAAGTTCCTTTTCCAATGGTCGGGCCCCAATGACGGCGAAAATTTCCTGACACTTACCCTGGGCGTGTATTTTTAAGCGTATTTGACGCCCATCCGCGCATTTTCCCGATTACTTCTCGGCGCGTATTACCACGAACGAGCCCTGGCCGTAGCCGTCGCATACGTCCTCGGCCTCTCTGATCTCGGAAAGCGAATGAAAAAGCGTCTGTCGAAACCCGAAGGCGCGAAAGCCGGCCTTCGTGAGGCGGGCCACGAGCTCATCCGGCGAGTAAAACACGGCGTTTTTATAGAAAAGGCTCTGGTTTTTTTTCTCTTCGTACGATTTCCCGATAGGGCTGTTTTTGTCCACAAATCCGATGAGGAACGAGCCGGAGGGCTTCAGTACGCGGTATGCCTCGCAAAACGCCAGATCGATATCATCCAGAAAACAGACGGTGGTGACCATGAGCGCGAAGTCGAACTCCTGATCGCGGAAGGGAAGCGATTCGGCGACGCCGGGGATGACGTCAAGCCCCTTTTTTCTTGCCTGCTCCGCCATGGCCCGCGACGGCTCGACCCCCAGTTTGATGCCGAGCGGCGCCGCAAAACGGCCTGTGCCTATCCCGAGCTCGAACCCGCGGCCGCCCGGAGGGAGCAGCTCGCGCACCGCGCGGAGTTCGGAGACGTACGCGTACGGATGCTCAATAAACCATTCTTCGTACTGCTGGACGTTTTTGTCAAAGGCATTGACGTTTGTCATCGTGCCGATCCTCGAAACTACCACTCGAGTTTTAAAAACGCCTCCACCACCGACGGGTCGAGCTGAGTCCCGGCGAGCGTCTGAAGGTGTTTTCGAACTTCCTCTTTTGATATCGCCTTCCGGTACGGCCGCAGCTCGTCGGTCATTGCGTCCCACACGTCCGCGACCGCGAAGATCCTTGCCGCGAGAGGGATATGTTCCCCCTTTAACGAGCGGGGATACCCGCTGCCGTCCCATTTTTCATGATGCGCATAGGGAATGTCGAGCGCCGGCCGGAGGTACGCAATGGGCCGGAGCATGTCGAAGGCGTATACAGGGTGTTTTCGCATCAGGGCCCATTCCTCGCCCGTCAGGGGGCCGGGCTTGAGGAGGATGCTGTCCGGGACGCCGATTTTGCCGATATCGTGCAAAAGCGCGCCGCGGCGGATATGCACCACGTCGCTTTCGCCGACCCCCATCGCGCGCGCGAGGCGCACTGTCATTTCCGAGACCCGCTCGGTGTGGCGCTCCGTCTCCTTGCTCCGCAGGTCGAGGGCGCGCGCCCAGCCTTCGAGTGTCGCATCGTACGCGAGGATAAGCTCCGAATTCGAATGCTGAAGGTCGTTAAAGAGCGCCGCATTGTCGATAGCGATGGCGGCCTGGGCCGCGAGGGCCTCCAGAAAACCCTGCCACTCCTCGTCGAAACGCATGGGCGAGCGATGGAATACCTCGAGCACCCCCTTTACCTGCCCCTTGGCAACGAGCGGAACGACGGCGTAGGCGACGACCCCTTCGTTTTCGAGGAGCTGGGCACGTTTAAAGCCACTGGCGGGATCATGCAAATTCGGGACGCTGATGCTCCGATGTTCGTGCGCAGCGACGCCGGCTATGCCCTCGCCCAGGCGCAACCGTGAGCGCTGCATGCCGGGCGTGCGGAAGCCGCTGCCTGCCGCGTATTCAAGGGTCTGAGTGGCGGCGTTCAGGAGCAGGACGTCCGCGGCGTCCACGCGGAGCTGGCCGATGACGAGGCCGAGAAATTCCGTGAGGGTAAGCCTCAGGTCCAGGCTGGAGCTGATGATCAGGTCGATGGCGTGCAGCGCCGAGAGGCGCTGCAAGCGCTCCTTTGCCAGGTCTTCCGCCAGCCTTCTTTTGGTGATATCGCGAAGGAAGCTCTGCATGATCCGTTTTCCGTCCCGCTCGATGACGGACGCGCTGATCTCAATCGGTATTTTTGTTCCGTCCCGGTGAAAAACGCAGACATCGCCGCCGATCGCGCCGCCGTATTTGAGCGAATCCGCAAAAAACTGCGCGCATTTTTCCTCGTCCTCTGCGGGATGGATTGCGCGCTGATGCATGCCGATGATTTTCTCGCGGGGCAGGCCGAGGAGCGATTCCGATTGTTTATTCGCGTCGAGAATGACGCCGGTTTCCGCATCGATGATAAAGACAGCGTCGTTTGCGGTCTCGATCAGGGTCCGGTATTTCTCCTCGGACTCGCGCAGATTTGCCTCGGCCCGCTCCCGCGCCCCGAGTTCGCGCCGGACCATGTAGCAGATGAGCACGGTGCTTACCGCCACAAAGGCCCAGCCTTTGTAGGTCTGAAGACGGCTAAAGACGTGCACATCCGGGACGATCTGCTCGAGGATGCGGTCGGAAACCGCCATCCAGAGCGCGCCGAACAGTACGTAGAGCATGATGATCCGAAGGGCCGATTGTACGCCGGACTTGTTCATGGTTTTCGATCTTGAAGAGATGCGCTCTCTTCCTTATTATTGTACCACGGTCCTGATCTCGAAGAGAGGCGGGTTCATGATAACCTTTTTCACGGCGCACTGGTCTGCGACCTTGATGAGGGCGTTGCGGTACTTCTCGGGGAATCCGGGCGGGACGTTGATGTCGAGGACGATCTTGCTGAGCTTTGACTTGCCGTCTTCAGATGTGTATTCGAGCCGTTCCGTAAGCGTGATATTGTCGGTCGGGATCTTCCGCTCCTGACAGAAGCTCAGAACGTAGATGCCCGCACAGGTGCCGATGGAGGCGAGGAAGTGCGCGAAGGGGCTGGGGGCCGTTCCCTCGCCGCCTTGCAATTTCGGCTGATCCGTGGGAATGACCATGCCGCTTACTTCGGCGTTTACTTTTTTGCCGCCGGGAAAGGTTATGGTAATGTCCATTCGTTCCTCTTCGATGATAATGATGGTGTTTTGACGCGTTGCCGGAAGCGTCTTTTGGAAAAAACAATCTCCGGTGAGACGATTACCGCCTGTTAAATGATGGCAAGGAGTTCGATGTCGAAGGTCAGCTCTTTTCCCGCCAGGGGGTGGTTGGAATCGAGCGTCAGCGTTGTTTCGGTAACGCCCGTAACCGTAACCAGAATGTTCCGGTCGTCGGCTTGCGTGAGTTCGAGCCGCTGCCCTACGCGCGGATCAAGGTCCGCGGGCATCCGGCTGCGGTCTACTGTTACGACAAGGTCGCCGCGCCGCGGACCATAGGCAAGCTCTGCGGGAATCGTCGCGGTTTTCGTTTCTCCGGGACTCATCCCCGCCACGGCCTGTTCGAACCCCGCGATGACCTGTCCCTTGCCCAGGGTGAACTGCAAAGGATGCCGATTGCGGGAAGTATCGAAAACGGTTCCGTCAGTCAGCCTGCCGGTGTAGTTTATCCGTACGGTGTCGCCGTGCTTCGCTTGAGCCATGAGGTTCTCCTTTGTCTGCCGTGTGAGCGGGTAATCCGCGCTGGGGCCGCGCCTGGGGAATTCACGCGCCCCCAAAAGGCAACGACAATGTACCTCTTCCTGGCGTTTCCTGCAACTATAAAATCGATGCCGCCATGCCGGGGTCGGGCCGGACCCCATGCGGTCAATCCGTTTTATAGTCGACGACGACCCGTTTTTCCCGTATCCGTCCGATAAAATCCGCCAGGGCGCGGTGATCGGGGTGCTTCAGGTAGGTTTCCAGGTCCATTTCACTTTTAAACACGGAATACAGGA
Organism: Nitrospirota bacterium; assembly: GCA_036391375.1. Lineage (GTDB taxonomy): Bacteria > Nitrospirota > UBA9217 > UBA9217 > UBA9217 > DASWAB01. Next base: position 1,587 of record DASWAB010000302.1, on the reverse strand, counting down.
CCACGTCGTATGAGGCGTCGGACTCGACGCTGTTTATGCCGACCTCGATATGCAAGATCTGGGGGATAATATTTTTCAGCGCCTCGAGCTCAATTTTGATCCGCTTCGCGTTCCGCGCCCGGTCCGCTCCTTCTGCAAAGTCTTTGAGCTTCCACATCACGACATGTTTTATCATATCCGGCACCCCGCGAAGAAAGTCGTTTGTTGTGCAATAGGATAAGGAACGGCAGAGAGTTTTCAGTTGCTCTCTTTTTTGATTGTTTGTATTATAGCATTAAGTCGCTCTGTTCTGAACTGGAAAATTTGACGAAGCGTATCCGGATTGGTTTGTCAGGAAGCAGCATGGCGGCGCCGGGAAAAGAGGCGGGAAATATGGCAAGGCGGCTTGTTTTTATTCTCATTTGTTTGACGGTCATCAGCGCCTGCGGCGTGAAAAAGACAGAGATAACGGAATCTCCCGAAAAGGCGAGGGCCAGGCAAAAGGCCTCGCAACGGCCCTACACCGTGAACGGCCAGCGGTACGAGCCGCTCCAGAGCCACGAGGGGTTTGTCCAATCGGGCATCGCGAGCTGGTATGGCCAGGACTTCCAGGGCAAAATGACCAGCAACGGCGAGCCGTACGACATGAATGCGATGACCGCCGCGCACAAGACCCTCCCCCTTGGGGTTTACATCAGGGTAAAGAACACGGACAACGGCAATGAAGCCGTGGTCAGAGTGAACGACCGGGGCCCCTTTGTCAAAGGCCGGATACTCGATCTTTCCTATGCGGCCGCCAAAATGCTCGGCATCGACATCGCGGGAACGGCCTGGGTGAAAGTGGAGGCGCTGGGATACCGCGTAAATGGGACGAATACGTACAAGGCCGCGCCAAGCTACGAAACCGGCAGCTTTACCGTACAGATCGGATCGTTCCGCGACCCCAGGAACGCAGAACGCTTGTCCGGAGAAATGAAAACGCGCTTCGGGTTTTCAGAGATGCACATGACAACAGTGAACGGCGCGACCTTCTACCGCGTATATGCCGGGAAATATTCGTTGCTCGAGGACGCGGAGCGCGCGGAACGGGAATTCTGCGACCACGGCTATCCGGGCAGCTTTGCCGTGGCGCTGGAATAAGCGTGTTTCCGCGGAAAACGAATTATTCCCTCGCTGCCGACTCCCCGTCAGGACATGCTCAATACCTGTCCCGCGAGGTTCTGAACATAAGCTCGAGCGTGACATAGAACATTTTTTCCGTAACATCGTAATCGTAGGAATGATAGCCGGTCGGAAAAAGTGGATCGTGCGAATAGTCTCCATTTCCTTCGCCGGTGTAGTGGATTATTTGATACCCCGTCTTGACGGCGAAGGTGAGGTTGTCGCCGAGATTAAAGTTCATCCCGAGCACCGGCCCGATCCCTAAACCGAAAAGCTTGATTTTAAAATTTGAGTAGCGGTCGGGTTTTCCGTCCGCCCAGCGGATCTGGATTTCAGGCCCGAACCACAGCCGGGTGGTGGAGTTCAGCATGCCGCCGAAGCCGAAGTTGTTGCTGATGACGAGGCTGTCGAGATCGGCATCCCCCCATGCATTGCTGTTCGTGTTTC
>DASWAB010000301.1:0-4258 GCA_036391375.1 Nitrospirota bacterium | reverse complement strand
CTTCTGGACTTTCTCGACGACGTTCGCCATGGTGAAGGTCTTGCCAGAGCCCGTGACGCCCAACAGGACTTGATGATTAAGGCCCTTGACGACGCCGTCCGCGAGTTTGTCGATGGCCCGCGGCTGGTCTCCGGTCGGCTTGAAGTCAGATACGATCTTAAATCTCGGCATGAATAAATATTACTCTTTCGTTACGGGGGTGTCAATCAAGAGGGATTTCTTCACCGGACCGGTAAATCCCATTTCGTGGGCATAATCCTGTTTCTCAGTGCAAGCAACTTGCGTTCACGCGGCGTCAGCAGTTCGGGCGCGAAGACCGTCTTCATTTTAATGAGCGACAATTGGTCGGCGATGCCGATGAGGCGGGTGAGGAGACGGCCGACGAGGGGTATGCTCCCGGGATGAAGGGCGGACGCGAGGTCAATGACGTAGACTCTTCCACCCACGAGCAGGATATTCGTGCGGCGGTGCAGGTCCAGGTGTACCCACCCGCGGCCGTGCAGGCCGGCCACGATCCGCTCGAACTGCCGTATCACTTCCGGCCCGACCTGTCCATGATCGAACGAGCCGAGGTTTTTCCCCTCGAGAAATTCCACGGCAAAGGAAAACGACGAAAGCCTTGTGAACCGCGATGGAAGGCCTTCGATGCCCGCGAGTGCGGCATATGCCCTCATCTCACGGCTGATGACGGTGCGTCCGATGAGGTTCCGTTCCCAAAAACCCTTCTTTGCATAGTCCTTCACCACATACCGGTGGCCATCAAGGCTGGTGAGGAAGACATCGGCCTTGGTGAACCGCCCTTTGATGAGGACCTTCTCGATATTGGCTCGCGCCTCGCCGTATGCCGGGTTCATAAAAAGTATATCTCGCGCAAGGGCGCAAAGTCCGCAAAAAAAGACAAAATCCTATAATGAAAAACTGAAATTAATAATTTTCTTTGCGTCCTTGCGGCTCTGCGCGAAAAATTTCCTGCCGTTGCAGGAACCCCCATCATTTTTTCTTCAACAGAAAATCGAGGAATGCCTGGCACAGCGGGGAAAGCGTTTTCCCCTTGAGAAGTATCACGGAAAAGCTCCGTTCAACAGGGACGCCCCTGATCCGGAGGACTGCTAGACGGCCCGATGCAACATCCTCCTTGACCGCCCGGATGGACAGGATGGAAACGCCGAGCCCGGCTTTTACCGCCTGACGGACCGCGTCGCTGCTTCCCATGACCGCGACCGCGTTTAAATCTGCGGAAGAGACACCAGCCCTCTCCAGACGCTCTTCCATGACACGTCTGGTGCCGGACCCCTTCTCACGCAGGATAAACGGCTCCTTTCGCAAGGCATCTGCCGGGATGCTCTTTTTTCGCGCCCAGGGATGTTTTGAAGGGACGGCAACCACAAGCTCATCCCTGAGAAAGGGATAGATATTGATATGCGGGCGGGCCATGACCGCTCCCACCACGCCGATATGCAGATCGCCGTTTGCAACGGCCTCGGTCACCTTGGCGGTGTCGTCGATATTAAGATAGAGAGATGCGGAGGGATGTTTTCTCTTGAATGCCCCGATGAAAGAAGGAAGGATGTATGCTCCCGGGATCGTGCTTCCCCCGATCTTCAGGACGCCGCCGACCTTTCCCGAGGTCCCCTCGATTTCCTGCCGCGCATGGTCGCGCAGCGCAAGGAGTTTCTGACCATGACGGAAGAGGATCTCACCAGCCTCCGTGGGGACCACCCGCCTGCCGAGCCGGTCGAGAAGTTTCACGCCGAGTTCGGCCTCCAGGTTCTTGATATGGCCGCTTACGGTGGGCTGGGTGAGATAGAGCGTCTCCGCGGTCCTGGAGAAACTACGGAGCCTGATGAGGGTGCAATATATTTCGATCTGATGTAAATCCATTGAAAGCGAGAGAGTTTAGTATGTATAATCCCTCAGGAATTGCGTCAGGAGCCGCACGCCGATGCCGGTCGCCCCTTTGGGCGTATAGGGCCGTTCCTTTTCGGTAAAGGCCACCGCCGCGATATCGAGGTGCGCCCAAGGGTATTTCTGCACGAATTTCGAGAGAAGCGCCGCGGCAGTGATGGCGCCGCCGTCCCTGCCCCCGGTGTTCTTCATGTCCGCGATGTCGCTCTTGATCTGGTCGTAGTACCCTTCCCAGAGCGGCAGCTCCCATACGCGCTCGCCGGTCTGCTCGCCCGCCTCGCGTATTTTTTGCTTCAGCTTTTCGTCGGTGCCGAGCATGCCCATGGCCTCCTGGCCGAGGGCGATCCTGCACGCGCCTGTAAGCGTCGCGATGTCCACGATCAGCGCCGGTTTGTAGGTGCACGCGTAGGCAAGGGCGTCGGAAAGAATGAGCCTGCCTTCCGCATCGGTGTTCATGACCTCGATGGTCTGGCCAGACATCGTGCGGAGCACGTCTCCCGGCTTGTACGCGCTGCCGCCCGGCATGTTCTCCGTCGCCGGAAGCAGGCCCACGATATTGAGTGGAAGGTTGAGGGCCGCCGCACAGCGGACCGCGCCGAGCACGGCCGCCCCGCCGGACATATCGTCCTTCATCTTGTCCATGTTCTCGGCCGGCTTGATCGAGATGCCGCCGGAATCGAACGTTATGGTCTTTCCCACGAGCGCAATGAACGGCTTTTTGCCGCCTCCTCGGTATTCGAGGATGATGAATTTCGGCGGCTGCGCGCTGCCCGAGGCCACGCCGAGGAGCGCGCCCATGCCGAGCTTCCGCATCTGTTCCCGCTCCAGGACACGCGCGCTGAACCCGAACCGCCGCGCGAGCTCTTTCGCCCTGGCGGCAATGATCGCCGGCGTCATATCCGCCGCAGGGGAGTTCACCATGTCCCGCGCCATGATGGCTGCTTCCGCAATGGCCTCGCCGGTCTTCACGCCCCGCTGCATGGCCCTGACTGAAGAGGCTTCCGTCAGGATGGTTATCTCGCGGATGTCCTGTGTGCGGCCGTTCTCTTCGTTCGTTTTATATTTTAAAAACCGGTAGAGCCCGAGCAGGCAGCCTTCGGCAAGCGCCTGGGCGGTTTCCTGCGCTTCCAGGCCCGCATCGTCTGCCGTGATGACAATATCGCGCGCGCCCGAGGCCCTCAGATGCTGGGCCGCCTTGCCTGCCGCCTGGCGCAGGCGGTTCGGCGTAAACTCGCTTCGTTTGCCGAGTCCCGCGAGTACGAGACGCTCCGCCGCGATCCGTCCCTCGGGGTACACAAGATGCGTCGCGCCCGGTTTGGGTTTGAAATCGCCGCGCTTGACGAGCCGCGCAATCATGCCTCCAAGCGCCCTGTCCGTTTGAGCGGCAGCCTTTCCTGGCTTTTCGTTCTCGAAGAGAGGGACAACCATCCCGCCGGTTTTCCGTTTTTCAATCCTGTCTGCGACGATGTTGATCTTCATGTCATTCGTCCTCAGCCGCTCTCTTTTTTGTCCGAATTTTTTGATTTTGATCATTTTTCCTTATGACGACCGGTTCCAGGCCTTCGAGCGCCAGCTTAGCCGCGATTTGTTCCGCGCGCTCCACAGATGCATACGAGCCCACCTGTACGCGGTAGAATCTGGCGAGGTTGGTTTTGAAAGGGATGATGGAGACCACCTCGAACTTTTCGTTCAGCCGCTCCTTCAGCAGACGCGCGTTCTCTTGCTCGGTATAAATCGCCGCCGCCACGGTGTAGGGGCCGGAATCACGGACTGCTTTCACGACCTCGATCGCCACGCGCGCTGTTCCCTGCGACACGAAGCCCAGTTCTTTGGCAGCGCCGTACGAAAGTTCGAGCACCCTGCTTCTGATGAACGGGCCCCGGTCTGTGATCCTGACTTCGACGCTCTTTGAATTATCGAGATTGGTAACGCGGATAATGGTGCCGAACGGCAGCAGGCGGTGCGCTGCGGTGAGCGCGTTCATGTCGAACGTCTCGCCGCTCGCCGTCTTTTTGCCGTCAAGTTCCTTTCCATACCAGGATGCCGTCCCCCTCTCCCCATAGGAACGGACCGGCGGTGGCGGCGGGGAAGGCAGAGATTCGACAGCGGCGGCGGGTGGGGGCGGCGACGGTATTTTTTTCTCCGCGCAGGAAGCGGAGAACAATGCAAGCGCGATCAGCAGACAAACTCCGGCTTGCAGCTTCGTGAGAGAAGAAGCGAGAGACAGCATTCCGTCACCCGTCTTATGCGGAGGCCTTCGCCTCGGCAGGTTTGGCCTCGGCCGCTTTTTTCCCTCCGCTTTTGTACTTCTTGGCTGCGCGGAGTTTCCGTTGCGCCCGCTTGACTTTTTTGT
>DASWAB010000300.1:0-12727 GCA_036391375.1 Nitrospirota bacterium | reverse complement strand
GTCCTCGAGGCGGAAGTCATCCCCGGCGGCGCGGCAGGCTGCGCTACCTCCATCCGCCGTGAACTCACGAAAGATGTTTCACTGGAGGAGGTGAAAGAGGCTTTTACAACGGGGTTCTCCACGGCGCTGGGTATTCACTTCGGTCAGATATAATCCGCTCGTCGCACGATGCCCGTGACCGCGCCGCCTTTCAGGAACCGCTTCACGCCTTTTCTCTTCTTTACATTCATACCTCGATATGCTAAACATTTCTCATGAAACTGCTGCGTTTAACCGCAGGGTGCCTGCTTCTGCTATGGCTTGCCTCCCCTGTTTTCGCATCTCCCCCTGCGCTCTTCGGAAAAACCGTGACCCGGATCGATATCCGGGACGACCAGGGCAATCCCTGGCCCCGTCCGGGGCAGATCCTGTCGCTCATTCCCTTCAGACCCGGCGATCCGCTCTCGGCTCCCGCGGTCCGCGACAGCATCGCCCTGCTTTACCTCAAGGGGATTTTCAAGGACATTCGCGTAGACGCCTTCCCGGATGGCGAGGGCGCACGGGTCGAGTATACCCTGCTCCCCATTACGGTCGTGGAGAAGATCGAGATCCACGGCAACGACGCCCTTTCCACGAGCGCGATCCGGGACGCGGCCGCCGGCATTGAAGGGAAGGAACTGCTGGACAAAAAGCTCTCCGCGCTCAAGACCGCTATCCTTGCGCTCTACCAGGCGGAAGGTTTTTATAAAGCGGAGGTGGACTTCCGGGCGGAGCCGCGCAAGGAACCGCACCAGGTCGTTCTCCATATCGACATCCGGGAGTCGAAGCCGATCCTGATCGAAAAGATCACTTTTTCCGGCAATACCGCATTCACGGAAAAGCAACTCCTCAAGGTCATGAAAAATAAAATTGGCGCGCCGCTCAAACGCGACCTGCTGCTGGACACGGATATGGAGGCCATAATCAAAAAATATACCGAGGCCGGTTACCCGACGGCGAAGCCCGGGCCGGTGGACATCAGCTTCCAGGACAACAAGGCTTATGTGAGCATCCCGGGGACGGAGGGCCCCCGGGTGACGGTCCGGTTCACCGGCAACCACGCCTTCGGATCCGGCAAGCTCAGGCAGGCGCTGTTGATATGGTCCGAGCACGATGTCTCGGATTCCGCATTGGACGGCAGCGTGGACAAGCTCAAGACCCTGTACCGGGAAAAGGGATACGCCGAGGTTGCCGTTGACGTGGAAAAGACGGAAGGGCCGGGCCGCCTCGACCTCAATTTTATCATTAAGGAAGGGCCGCGGGTTACGGTGCAGGAAATCACGATCCGGGGAAACACGGCGTTTACGGCCAAGAAAATCAGGAAAGAAATGACCCTCCGGGGGCCGGGCTGGTTCATCTCGCGCCCCTTCCGGGAAGACCTTTTAAACAATGACATCGACGCGCTCCGCGACCGCTACCTCGACGCCGGCTATCTGTCCGCAACCGTCAGGAAAAACGTCACCCGGAGCGAAGACGGACGCCGGGCGGTCGTAGACATCGAGATCAGCGAAGGGCCGCAAACCAGGACCGGGAGCGTCTCCTTTGAAGGGAACAAGGCATTTTCGTCGCAGCAGCTTCTGGCCATGGCGAGCCTCAAGCCGGGCTCGCCGTACAATGAGCGGCTGGTCGATGAAGACCGATACCGCGTGCTGACCGCGTACTCGAACAAAGGATACCTCTATGCCAGAGCGGACGCGGAAAAAACCTCTCATGACGGGACGGTTGACGTCCGCTACGCCATAACCGAAGACGAGCAGGTCAAGATCGGCAGGATCATCATCCGGGGAAATGAGCGCACTCATGACGAGGTGATCAGGCGCGAGCTCCTGGTGAAGCCGGGCGATCCTTACGATTACGGGGCCATCCTCGGCAGCCAGCAGCGCATTTACCGTTTCGGATACTTTCGGGTGGCCAAGTTCGAGCCCGTGCATCCGGGCGAAAAGGAAGCGGTCAAGGACATGCTCTTTACGGTCGAAGAACGCCCCGCGGGCGCGGTGGAATTCGGCTTCGGCTACGGCGACCTGGACCGCCTGCGGGGGTTTGTGGAGCTCTCCTACCGGAACCTCTGGGGCACGGCGCGCTATACGAGCGTCAGGTTCGAGGAGAGCGACATCCTCAAGCGGGCGATCTTCAATTTTCGGGAGCCCTGGTTTCTCGGCCGCGACCTGGAGGCCAAATTCAGCCTCGTATGGTCCGATGCCGAGCGGCTGAACTCCGATACCCGCGAAATATACTATAAAACGCGCAAGACCACGGCCTCTTTCGGCGTGGAAAAAACTTACCACGGGCTGAAACCGTCGCTCACGTATCAGTTCGAGAACGTCGTCAACTACGACGTGCTGCAGGCGGCGCGGCTCACCCCCGAGGACAGCGGCCGCGTGCTCGTGAGCAGTCTGAGTCCGGCCCTCGTCTGGGACCTTCGTGACGACGTCTTCAACCCGCGTCGAGGCGCGCTTTTCGGGATCGTCCTGAAAGAGGCGCTGAAGGAGCTGGCATCACAGGCGGACTTCACAAAGGTGACGGTGCAGGCAAGCTGGTTCCTCCCCCTCGGAGGCAACGTCGTCACGGCGCTCTCCGGGCGGGGGGGGATGGCTTGGCCTTTCCGGGACACGCCCGAAGTGCCGCTTCATGAACGGTTCTATGTGGGCGGCAGCACCACGGTGCGGGGGTTCACCCAGGATTCCATCGGACCGAGCGCCGTGGATCTGAACGGCAATCTGGTCCCGCAGGGCGGGGCAAGCATGGCGATCTTCAACTTTGAGCTCCGGCTGAACCCCGGCGAAGGGCTCGGCTTCGTTCTTTTCACCGACGCGGGCAATGCCTGGCCGAACCAGGAGATCAATCTCCGCGACATCAGGTCTTCCTACGGGGCCGGCATCCGGTACGGAACGCCCATCGGGCCGCTACGGATCGATTACGGTCAGAAGATTCACAGGCGTCACGGAGAGAGCCCTGGCGAGATACACTTCAACATCGGGAACACGTTTTAGCTGAAAAAAGTCAGCAACGTATTACACGAATAACACGGTTTGCCAGCCCTGACGCTGGACGGATAAAGCCTTTGGTGGTATGATTAATGGGAAAAACCCACCGAAAGAAGGAACTGACAGCCGTGAAGATCCATAAAAAGCTTCTTATTCTGGTCGGCATTGGCATGGTCATGCTCATGGCGATCACGATTTATTCGCTTCGGGACATCACCGCGTCTTTTTCCAATACCACGGGAGTAGTTGAGCGCGCCGCTCTCGAATCGCGCCGGACCGCTCAAATCGAAAAAAACATTTTTGTGCTGTCACTCGCCGTGGACAATTATCTCAAGGGCGGCGATGGCGACCACCGGAAATCATACGAAGCGGCCCGGGCCGCGCTGCGCGAAACGCTGATTGAACTGCCCGACCAGGACCTCGAAGCGGAAGAGGCTTCCATCCACGCATCGCTGATCTCCAAGCTCAGCGAGGTCGAACAGAAAGCGGACCGCATCTTTTCCGTCCGGCCTTCCAACGGCGCAAACGGCGCCCTCGCCCGCCAACTCGCGGCGGAACTGGACAACCTGTACTCGCAGATCAACAAAGACATCGAGCGGATGCAGGAGGTACACGCAAAGCAGACAGCGATGGTCATCAGCCGGCTTCGAAACGCCGAACTCAGGATCAACCGTTTGTTCCTGATGACCCTGATTGCCTCGTCCGCGTTTCTTCTTTTCTTCGGCATGTATCTCTACCGGAAGGTGTCCTCGCCCCTCGCCGAACTCTGGAAAGGGACGGGAGAGATCAGCAGGGGCAACCTCGGCTACCGCATCCGGGTCGAAGGCGCGCGTGACATCGAGCTTTTAGCCGAGCGTTTTAACGACATGGCCCGGAAGCTCAAGCAGTCATACGCCGAGCTTGAGCAGAAGCTTCTCGATCGCACCCGCGAGTTGGCCGCCCTCGACGCCGTAGCGCTCACGCTGCGCGAGTCGCGGACCCTGAGCGATCTGCTTCAGAAAGCGCTGGACCAGATATTCAACAGTCTGGCCAGCCTGCAGCCGCGGGGGGGCGTTTTCCTCCGCGATCCCGACGGGGAGCTCCTGCGTCTGGCGGTCCAGAAAAACCTTCCCCCGGAATTCGCCGCCCGCGAGGAAACAATCAGGATGGGCGAGTGTCTTTGCGGCTTCGTAGCCCAAACAGGAGAGATGCTGATTTCTGAGTGGGGCTGCAACGATCCTCGCCACACGCGCTGCGAGAAAACGCCCGCGCATTCACATATCATCATCCCTATCAAGTCGAGGGGCGTCGTACTCGGCGTCATCTTCCTCTATCCAGCGAAAAACTTTGCGCTGAAGCCGTCCGATGTCCAGATGCTCCACGCCGTGGGCGCGCAGCTCGGCCTGGCGGTCGAGAACTTCCGATTTTACGCCGAGGTGAAGGCCTCGAGCGAGAAATTCTGGGACCTGTTCGAAAACGCGAGGGATATCCTCTTTATCGTGGACAACGCCGGCAGGCTGACCGCCGTGAACAAGGCGATGGAGCTGTTGACCGGCTATTCCAAAGTTGAACTCGTCGGCAAAAGTGTCATGGATCTGCTAACGCCGGAAGGGGCGGAGACTACCGCCAGGATACTTGCCGGAGAGCGGCTTTCCGAACGCCAGCCCGTGGAATTCGAAGTGGTTAGGCGGGACGGCAGCCGCGCCTTCCTTGAAGTCAGCTTCAGGAAGCTGCTGGAAAGGCCCTCATCCTCGGGATTTCATGTTTCGGCGCGGGACATCACGGAACAGAAGGCCTTGCGGGAGATGGCGCTCAGGGCGGAGCGCCTGGGGGCGATCGGGGAAATCGTGGCCACGGTGCGGCATGAGGTCAACAATCCTCTCACCACCGTCATCGGAAACGTGGAATTATTGATCGAGCGCCACGGCGAAAAGGACAAGGACCTCCAGAGACGGCTCGAGATCATCCTGGATAATGCGCTCAGGATCGCGGAAATCGTAACGAAACTCAAAGAGATAAAACAGGACAAGGTCGTAGAATATCTGGGCGGCGTAAAAATGACGGATCTGAAGTAAGGGAGCATGAACAGTGAAAAAGAGCTCCGGGGTGTTTTCTGATTTCCGCATTGTCATTTCGGCGCAACGCGCACGGCTTCCACGTTGGACAGCGATCCTCTGGACCGCCTGCATCGCCGTCCTCCCCTTCCCCGCGCGCGCGGAACCGGTCGATCATATCATCGCGGCGGTCAATCATGAAGTCATCACGCAGAGCGAGCTCAATGAAACGGTTGCGTTGAATGCCCGGCTGGGGGGCGACGGCAGGGACCGGAAGACAATCGAGGCCGAAACCCTCAACGGTCTGATCACCAGGCGCCTGCTCATCCAGGAGGCCCGCAGGCTCAGGTTCGTCGAAGTGTCCGACCAGGAGGTCGGCGCCGCGGTCGAAAAGCTCAAAAACCGGTTCGGCTCCGGCCGGGCGTTTTCCGATTTTCTTGCAGAGCAGCACATGACGGCGCAGGAACTTGAACGCATGGTTGGCGAACAACTCCTCGTCGAACGGTTTGTGGAAAAAAAAGTCGGTTTATTCGCGCGGGTAAGCCGTGAGGAAGCGCAGAGCTATTACGACAAGCATGCATCCGAATACAGGGGAAAAAGTTTCCCGGACATGCAAAAAGCAATCATGGCTGTCCTGACAGACCAGAAAATCGACCAGCAGCTTGATCAGTATGTGGCCGAACTCCGGGGAAAGGCCGACATCAGAACGAACCCGGAGTAAGGTCACCGCCTTCATCGAACAAATCACACGTGACACGATTGGAAAGTCGAGGCATCCCGGCGGGGGCAAGGAGGAAAATTCCATGAAAAAGATCATCATGCTCGCGGCCACGCTCGCGGTGCTGGCGTTTGCGTCCGCCGGTTGCACATTCCTGAAGGTTTCCCTTGGCGAGGATCTCCAGCCGCTTGCCGAGCAGGTGGTATCCGGCGAAGGCAGGGACAAGATACTGCTGCTCGACATCTCGGGTTTCATTTCGAACCAGGAGAGCGAGCCGCTGCTCGGCGGCAAAAAGCAGCCGGCGCTTCTCGCGCGCGTGAGGGAAGAGCTGGACCGCGCCAGAAAGGACAAGCGCGTAAAGGCCGTGGTGCTCCGGATCAACAGCCCCGGCGGCGGGGTCACCGCCTCGGACATGCTCTATCACGAGATCAAAAAGTTCAAACGAGACACCGGGATGAAAGTGATCGCTCACTTTATGGATATGGGAGCCTCCGGCGCCTACTATGCAGCGCTGGCGGCCGACCGGATTTCCGCCCAGCCTACAAGCGTGACCGGCAGCATCGGCGTGATCATGTTCCGCGTCGATGCGACCGGCCTGATGCAAAAGATCGGGGTCCAGGCCTCCGAGATATCCTCGGGCAACAGAAAAGGCATGGGGTCCCCGTTCCGTTCGCTGTCGCCCGAGGAGCAGAGCATCTTTCAGGACATGATCGACAGCCTGCAGGCGAGGTTCGTGGATACCGTCAGCGCGGAGCGGAAAATGCAGCCCGGGGAGGTGCGGAAGCTCGCCGACGGACGGATATTCACCAGTCAGGAAGCGAAGACCGCGGGCCTGATTGACGATATTGGGTATCTCGATGACGCTGTCGGCCAGGCGAGGAAACTGGCGGGCATCGAGCGCGCCACGGTCGTAACGTACTTCAGGCCGGGGGAATACCGCGCCAATCTCTATTCAGTGAACCTGATCAACATAGACATGGGCGGAATGATGCGGCCCGGGCCTTCTTTTCTGTATCTGTGGTGGCCCTGATGCTGCGCGCTCCAAAGGCATTGATACGGTTGACAGCGGAATGACCTTATGCTATGGTAATGCTGCGTGAGAGAGGAGGCGTCCATGCGGAGAAAACAGGGATTGGCGGTCGTTCTGACAATTGTGCTGGGAATGGTTGCCTGGTCCGGGTATGCGGCGGAGGAACTTTTTGATGCGGAGGCGGCGAAGCATACCGAACAGGGCATTAACTATCTGAAGGCGAAAAATTACGACGCGGCCATCGAGGAATTCGAGGCGTCATCCTCAATATATCCTGATGCCGAGGCGTATTATTATCTGGGATATACGTATTATATGAAGGGGAGGGGAGGAGACGCCGAGAGCAGAAAAAAGTCCATGGAATATTTTGAAAAGACCTACGAACTCGACCCGAATTTCTCGCCGACCAAATACAAGCCTACGGAGCCCGTCCCTCCGGCGGCAGAACGCCCACAGCAGGCACAGGCGCCGGTAACGAGCCGCCCGTCGCCGACCGCACCCGCGGCGGAAACCGCGGCGCCGCAGGATGTACCGAAACCATAGACTCCCAACTCATTCAGGAAGCAAAAATAAAACCCCGGTTGCATGACCGCAACCGGGGCGATAAGATAATACGGCGTGATATATCCGCATTTCGTGAAGCTTATAATTTTACGACATTGGCCGCTTGCGGACCTTTTGGGCCGGTGGTAACTTCGAATTCAACTTCCTGGCTTACTTGCAGGGACTTGAATCCTTCGCCTTGGATGGCCGAAAAATGCACGAATACATCTTCGCCATTGTCCTGGGTAATGAAGCCGTAGCCCTTGGCATCATTGAACCATTTTACTTTCCCCTTCGCCAAACGCATACCCTCCTTTGCTGCAAAATCCCAGAACCATAACGTGTCCTGAGGCATCATACGGTCCGGCGCCGGCTGCCGCCGTGACCGCAGAAACAGCTATCACACTATCAAAAACCTTTTTTCGTGTCAAGCGTTTTTCATTTTTACGTTCAGCGGCTATATCGGCAGCCGGATTTTGTACCGTAGCGCCGCCATTCTCAGGACAAACGTTACGAAGATGCAGGCGACCGCCGCCGCGATCTCATTGCCGGCCGCGCCGATCACGGCGAGATACGCCCATGCGCCGCAAAACGAGCATGTGGCGTACAGTTCCGTCCGTTGAAAGACATAGGGGATCTCATTGGAGACGATATCGCGCATCACTCCGCCGAAAACGCCCGTAATGACCCCGAGGAGTGAAGAGACGAACAGGGAGCAGCCGAGATGGTCAGCGATAGACACGCCGGAGGCGCTGAACGAGCCCAGACCCAGCGCATCAAGCGCCAGCACGACGTTCATCACGCCCCGCTTGTCGAAAAAATCCTGCTCCACGAGGCTGGAGAGGGCCGACAGGGCGAGAAGGAGGACAGCATATTCATAGTGTTCGATCCAGAACAGGGGGTGACGGTTCAGGATGATGTCGCGCAGCGACCCACCCCCCAGGGCCGTGACCATGCCGAGGGAATAGACGCCGATGAGGTCCATCCCCTTTTTCCTCGCGGCATAGAACCCCGTCAGGGCGAAGGCAATGATGCCCAGAATTTCAATTGTTTTGATGAGGGCGTTCATGGATCACGTCTGTTCCGGGGGCCTGATTGCATGCCTCGCGGCGAGCGCGTGGCTGTAGCTTCTGCGCGTGCCGAAATTAGCGGCCGCCGTAAGCTTTGCGCTCCGCCCCGCAAGCAAAGACCGGACCGTCTTTTTTAAAATGGTCCAGAGCGTCGTATTCTTTCGAAGGATACGGAGATATCCGTCATGCAGCTCCTGCTGGGTCATCCGCTTCGGAAGATAGTTCACGCCCGCATAGACATAATTCGACCACTCGTCGCTCGTAACCCTTCCCTCGTGCAGGAGCCGCTCCCTGATCTCCGTCCCCGGATAGGGGTACAGGATATTCAGGCTTATGCTGTCCACGCGCGACTCTTCGGCCAGCCGGTCGACACACTGGAAAATATCCTTGCGGTCGTTGTCCAGTCCGAGCACGAACCCCGCCTGCAGGACGATGTGGTGGTCTTGAATTTTCCGTATCAGGTCACGGTACTGCCGCGGGACGTTCTGGTATTTGTGGGCGGCCCTCAACGTCTGTTCGTCCGTGGTCTCGAGCCCGATGAACAGGAAACGGCAGCCGCTCCTCTCCGCGAGGTCAAGCAGCTCGTCATCTTTCGCGATCCCTATCCCGGCCTGGGAAACCCAGGATATTTTAAGCGGGATCAGCTTCCGGAACAGCTCCCTGGCGTATTCCGGAACGCCGGCGATATCGTCGTCCACGAACATGACGAGTTCATCCCGGTTCAAGCGCTGGACCTCTTCGACGACCTCGTCGATCGGCCGCGTTCGAAACGTATGCCCCCAGAATTTCGAGGTGGAGCAGAACTCGCAGCGATGCGGGCATCCCCGCATGGTCTGGACCATTTGAGTAAGCGTGTACCATCCCTCGCGGGGCAGCAAATCGAGACGCGGATGGGGCAGGCCTTTCAGGTCGTGAAAACACTCGGCCTTGTATATCCCCTTCATCGCTCCCCGCTTGAAATCCTCCAGCACCTTCCCCCACACGTTTTCCGCCTCGCCGACGACCACCGCGTCGGCATGCCGGAGCGCCTCGCCGGGCATGGCCGTAACATGGAACCCGCCCATGACCACGGGCACGCCCCGGTGACGGTATTCGTCCGCGACCTCGTACCCCCGCTCCACGTTCGACGTGAAGGAGGAAAGGCCGACGAGGTCCGCCGGGGCCGAAAAATCGATATCGCGCACGTTCTCGTCCAGAATGGAAACAGCGAACTCACCGGAAGTCAGGGCGGCAATCACGGTAAGCCCGAAAGGCGGAAGCCGCAAGCGCGTTCCTTTCGGGGAGATCTTTTTTGCCCGCGGCATGATCAGGGAAAGCCTTATCGTAGCAACTCCTTTCTGCCGTGCCGGCAGCGCGGTGAAAAGGACCCTGGGCGCTGAATCTGCTCTATATTATCATAAAATCATACGCTGCGCCGCAAGAACACGGGGAATTTCTATGGGATTGGCCGAAACGCTCAGATGATGGATTTGTTCTCTGAATACGGCAGGGGGTTCATTTTTAAATCCAGGATCTGCCACTGGCCGCCGTGCCGGATGAGCGACACCTGTATCTCGGCAGAGCCCGATTCAAAATCGGCGTTCGCCGTATAATCAGCGGTGATCTCATAACAGTATTGGAAGGACACCGTGATGTCGGATGCGCCGACCGATCCATGGTACTGCTCCAGCCTTCCCAACTGCTTGAGCGTCTCGAAATCGTTTTCCAGATCCTCGTCGTCCACGGACTCCTGGAACTCGGGGCTGGCGCGCTTCTGAAGCTCCTGCACATCCCATTCCGAAACGATCGCCGGGATGGCGGCGTCGACATACGCCCTGCTCTCCTTGTCCAGTCTTTTGCCGAGGACCACGATGGATGCAATCCCGGTTACGGAAAACACGAGGAACACCAGGAAGGCATAGCCAAAGGCCATGATTACTTTTCTCACGATTATCCAGCCTCCGCCCGAATGAATCTCTGCTCTATTATAACATGTATAACATGAATCGCGCCCCGCCGATCCGGATGGGCGGATCAAGAGGATTACCGCGCGCCGCTTTCCAGTTCGGCAATCAGCTTTCCGGCGCTCTCGGGATCATGCGCTGCCGCCGCCTTCGCCTCTTTCCACCGTCGCCGGAGCTTCTTCACATTCTCGCCCCCCGCCTCGCGCGCTTTAAGATTTCTGTCGATCGCATTCAGCCTGACAAGGGCGATCCGCATATCTTTATTCAAGTTCCGATACTTTGCCGGATCGTATTTGGGTATCGAAAAATCCCCGGCCGTTTTCCAGATGTCGCCCAGATGGAGCCATGCCGCAAAAAACTCTGTCCTGCCGCCTTCCATAGGCGCGATCTTCGACGTGGCCCTGATATCTTTTACATGGAGGCCGTTCTTGTCCGCCACGACTTTCTGGCTTCCCGTAAACGGCTCCGCGCCCTGGGAATCGAAGTAACGCCATGTCACATCCGCGGTCTGCGCATTCGATGCATGACAGCTTTCGCAAGTGCGGGACTTGCCGAGCGGATGCGCAACCTGTTCAAGCTGGATCCAGACGAGATAATTGTTGTTTCCGCCGGGGAAACTGAACGTGCCTAAGAGCGCATAGGCGTCGTGCGTTTCACCTTTGGGCCAGCGGAAGGTGAGCCCCGGCCTGGGCTGGATCGTGTCTTTGATCCCGCCGGCGCTGTTCGGCCAGATTTTCACCGGCATCCATCGGCCGTTCTGATCTTTGATCAGGACCGGTGGCCCCTGCGGACCGTAGTACAACGAATACTTCTTGAAAGGGTTCGGCCTGGATTCGATCAGGCCCGGCCCCCAGGAGGTCATCTCATAACCACCAAGGATTTTTACGTGGCAGGCCTCGCAGGCCAGGGTTTTGTGAACGCTTGCCGCCATTGCCTGTTCGGCTTCAAGGTGACAATCCTGGCACGTTGCCTTGCGCTCGATATGGCCCATGCCCCCCGGGTCGGTCTGGTGGCAGTCAACGCACTCCATCTTTTTCGCGATGTGAACATCCTCGGGCAGGCCGGGCGGCTCCGAGAAGTCCTTGCCGAGGTAACTGTCCCCTCTCCTTCTCTCGGTAGTCCCGGAATGACACACAAACGTGCTCCTGCCGCCGCCGGAACAATTCGACGCAGGCGGCACCCGGCTGAACGCGTGCACGCCTTTCTCGCGCGTAGGCGCGTAGTGGCAGTCGAGGCAGCCGGCATGACAGATATTGCACGCCTTCTGTTTGGCAACGGCCTGATCGTTCGTAAACGTCAGGTTGATCTGCCGACTGATCCTTTCCGTGTTTTCAAATGAGAACCTGCCGCCTTCCGCCCTGCCGACCGGCTGGGTGTCCGCAAAGGACGGTCCTCAGTTATTCGGTCCGTGGATGTCGTTCCAGACCCGCATGGAACGCTGCCGGAAGTTCGCGCCCATGATGCTCGTGGAGAATTGCTTTACCTCCTCCGGGTGGCAGCTTGACTTGCCGCAGGTCTTTTGCGCAATAGCGGGGTCGTATCCGAGCGTGAGAGTGTTCCGGTCATGCCAGAGAAGCGTCCCGACATCGTAGTCGAGTGCCCCGTCAGGAAGGCGGGGAAGCATGTTCCGCTGACGGTCAGTCCCGGCCGGAAGGAGCTGTTTGACGTGACCTTTGCGCGGCATAATGTCGAAATTGTTGTCCAGTACGATAAGCTTCAGCATGCCTTCGTGCGCTTTGGCCGGATCGTTCGACAGCCCGTTGCCCAGATGACAGTCGCGGCACTCGGTGTTGGGATGACGGGACTCCTTCTGCACCTGCTCGCGGGTCATCACGAACTCGGGATGGCAGAGGCCGGCCATCTTAGTTTTATCCGCATGGCAGGCCACACACCGCTCGCTCGACTGGTAGCCGGAATAGAAGTACAGGAAAAGCAGAACGAGGACAAGCTGGGCAAGCAGAATCGCCATGCCTGTCCTGTTGCCGAAAAATTTCCAGAGTTTGCCGATGGCCATATGGAAGACAGAATACCACAAAAAAGAGATTGACAAAATACTATTTATGTTTTACGATTTTAATATCGATCATGATTTTGGAGGATAACATGCCAAGCACAACGATTTCACCCAAATTTCAGGTTGTCATTCCCAAGGACATCCGGGAGCAGCTCCATCTCAAGAGCGGACAGAAAATGACCGTTATTGTAAAAGGCGGTGTAGTGTCCTTCATCCCGGAAAAACCCATCGAATCGTTCAGAGGATTCCTGAAGGGGATGGACACCAAAAACATTCGCGATGAAAGGGAGCGGTAATGGTCATTGTCGATTCTTCCGGCTGGATCGAATATTTCACGGAAGGCCCATTGTCCTCTCACTATGCAAAATACCTCA
>DASWAB010000299.1:0-9944 GCA_036391375.1 Nitrospirota bacterium | reverse complement strand
TATTTAACTCATTGTAATTTAAAATGATTGCTTCCGCGGCAAATCCGAATCGCAAAAAAGTGTCTAAAATACGACCTTGTTGTAAAATATATACATTGTAACATGCTGTATTAATTAAATGAAAAAATATGGCAAATATTTTGCAAATTACGCTGGTAGATTCAGCTCGTAAGTCCCAGCTTTAATATCGTTGTTGTTCATTAAAAAAATAGTCTCTCACAATCCTCCTTTCTCCCCTTTCATTTGAGGGCGGTACTTCCCGCCCTCTTTTTTTATTTAATGATTTTAACATTATTATTATAATTAATTTATATAGTTACGGGTTTTACCGCGTGCTGGCGCAATATTTTACTTGACACTTATTCGGCACTATAATAATATAACAAATCGTGCAAATTGAAACTATATGATTGCATAAAGCAATATATTGTTACATAATAATAGTATCGTAAATTCTTTGAGAAAGGAAAGGCAAGAAAGAAATGGCACTGCATTATTCAAGACTTATTGTTATTGCACTGCTGGTCATCTTTTCCGTGTTCAGTGGGAATGTGATGGCGTCCGCACCTAACAACGCGACGGTGGAAGCTTCCGCTGCCGCACCCCCTGGGCATGGCGACGCGCACGCTGCGGCCGCTGCCGTTCCCGCCGCTCCTGCGACTTCCATCTCCTGGTGGATATGGCCGCTGTCGCTGCTGCTTGTTACGTTCGTCCTGGGAATTCTTGCCGTACTCGGCGGCGTGGGCGGCGGGGTCCTGTTCGTGCCTATCGTGGGCGGATTTTTTCCGTTTCATCTCGATTTTGTGAGGGGCGCCGGCCTGCTCGTGGCGCTCTCGGGCGCGCTGGCTGCGGGTCCGGGCCTTCTCAAGAGAAACCTCGCGAGCCTCAGGCTTTCACTGCCGGTTGCGCTCATTGCTTCGGCAGCGGCCATCGTGGGCGCCATGATCGGCCTTGCCCTCCCGACGAATGTCATCCAGACGCTTTTGGGCGCAACCATTCTGCTCATCGTCCTTATCATGGCTGTAGCGAGGAAATCCGATTTTCCCGTGGTGCCGAAGCCCGACAGCCTCTCCCAGAGCCTCGGGATCATGGGAATATACCGGGAAGAATCGATCGGCAAAGAGGTTGAGTGGAACGTGCATAAAACGCCGCAGGGGCTTGCGCTCTTCGTGGTGATCGGCGTCATGGCAGGCATGTTCGGACTGGGGGCCGGGTGGGCGAACGTCCCGGTATTAAACCTCCTGATGGGCGCGCCGCTCAAGATATCGGTGGCCACGAGCAAGTTCCTGCTCTCCATTACTGACACCTCGGCGGCCTGGGTGTATCTCAATCAGGGGGCGGTGCTCCCCATGATCGTGGTCCCCTCAATCGTGGGCATCATGCTCGGCTCGATCGTGGGCGTGAAGATACTCGCCAAGGCGAAACCGAAGGCGATCAAGTGGATGGTAATCGGCCTCCTGCTGTTTGCGGGGGCGCGGGCCCTGCTCAAGGGCATCGGAATCTGGCCATAGGAGGAGAAAAAGAAATGTCAATCGAAAAAGTGAGGGCAGTCGCTCTCAATGCGGCTCTGGAAGCGGAGGAGAGAACAGCGGCGGTCGAACGAACAAAGGCCTCGGAAGAGCAGTTGGCATACGCGAAGGTCCTCAATGTCGGCATGTGGCTCGGCCTGGCGGTCCTTATTCTGACGTTTATCGTCTATGTATCGGGCGCGTTGTCCTGTCATGTCCCTATCGACGATCTCCCGAAATACTGGAGCATGAAGTCGAAGGACTTCATCCACAGTTGCAATGCGCCGACGGGCTGGGGGTGGGCGGCGCTGACGGGAAAAGGCGATTATCTTAATTTTGTCGGCATCGCGATGCTGGCCGGGCTGACCATTCTTTGCTATCTGGTGATGCTGCCCATCCTGGTCCGGAAAAAGGACACCCCCTATGTCGTTATCGCAATCATTGAAGTCGCCGTGCTCGCGCTTGCGGCGAGTGGCATCATGAAAACCGGCGGGCACTGATTAAACGAAAAATGCAATAAAACGCGGGACAAGATCAAGGGCGGCTTTGAGCCGCCCTTTTTGCTTTCTCTCATGAAGGAACGATTTTTCCTTGACATTCCCCATCCATTTGTTGTAGATTCTTTCCGTTTTGCTTTTGGAGTCACGATCCCGAATTTTCCGGTATTTGAAAATTGGTCTGTTTATAAATGGACGTCGCAAGTATATTTTCGATAGGCATTCTCTGTTTTCTTTCCGGCGCAGTTGTCTCACAGCTTCCGCTTCCGAAAGTACGGAACTTCAGCTATCTCTTCCCCGCAGCAGGAGCGCTCCTGTTTCTCTCCGCAGGTCTGGACCTTCTCGCTGGTCCGGCATTTGCCGCCGCAGCGGTCCCCGTCTCGTCGGTCTTCCATTTCTCCTTCCGGGGAGACCAGCTCTCGGGATTTTTTGTCGTCCTCATTTCGCTCATCACCGCCGCCATTTCCCTCTATTCCATCGGGTTCACCCGGGGAATCAAAAACGCGGGCTTCATGGGGTTCTTCTACAACATTCTTGTCCTGAGCATGTACGGCGTGGTCCTGTCGGCCGATATCTTCACTTTTCTTGTTTCCTGGGAGACCATGGCCGTATCGTCGTATTTCCTTGTGGTCTTTGAGCGGAACGAGGAGACGGCGAAGGCAGGCCTCTTTACCGTGGTCATGACCCATATCGGTACGGCCTTCATCATCGCGCTCTTTCTTATTCTGTCGCATTACACGGGGAGCATGGAGTTCCCGGCCATGCGCGACGCCGCAGCCGCTCTGCCCCAAAATATAAAGTCGCTGATCTTCATTTTTGCGATCATCGGCTTCGGCACGAAGGCGGGCATCATCCCGCTGCACGCCTGGATACCCCGCGCTTATCCGGTTGCGCCTTCAAACATTACGCCCCTCATGTCCGGCGTCATGATTAAGACGGCGGTGTACGGGTTTCTCCGTATCTGCCTTGATGTGCTTGGCGCGGGACCGGAGTGGTGGGGGACCCTCGTCATCGCGACCGGCGCTGTTTCGGCGGTCCTCGGCATTCTTTACGCGATCATGGAAAATGACCTCAAGGTCTTTCTTGCCTACTCGAGCGTTGAGAATGTGGGAATCATCCTGCTGGGAATCGGCGCGGCAATGATATTCCGGAGCAGCGGCATGCAAGCGTTGTCGGGCTTTGCCCTCGCTGCGGCGCTTTATCACACGCTGAACCACGCTTTCTTCAAGGGGCTTCTCTTTCTGGGGGCGGGTTCCGTCGTAAGCGCCACGCGGACGAGAAACATGGAGAAACTGGGGGGGCTTCTCAAACTTATGCCGTACACGGGCTTTTTCTTCCTCCTCGGCGCTCTTGCCATTACGGCCCTTCCGCCCTTGAATGGGTTCATAAGCGAATGGCTTACGTACCAGTCCCTCCTTCTTGGTTTTCAGTCCCCTTCCGTTGTCGCGAAAATCGTTTCCCCCCTGGGCGGCGCCGCTCTGGCGCTTACCGGAGCGGTCGTTGCAGCCGGGTTCGTCAAGACCTTTGGCGCCACCTTTCTCGGAAGAGCAAGGAGCGAGCACGCAACCGCGGCCCGCGAGACCTCGGCCTGGATGGTCCTGGGCATGGCGCTTCTCGCGCTTTTTTGTGTTCTCTCCGGCCTTTTTCCCTATATTCCCCTTTCGCTCATTTCTCCCGTGGTTTCGTCCCTCACCGGATCGTCGTATGAGCCGCCCCTGCAGGGCTTTTTGGCCGCGCCCGGCGTTGCCGC
The DNA here is from genome assembly GCA_036391375.1 of Nitrospirota bacterium. GTDB lineage: Bacteria > Nitrospirota > UBA9217 > UBA9217 > UBA9217 > DASWAB01. Next base: position 6,189 of record DASWAB010000299.1, on the reverse strand, counting down.
ATCGCTCTCTCCCGCGGCACTCGCCATGACGATGCTGATTATTTTCCTCGCCGCCCTTGTTTTTGTAAGGCTCGCCGGCGGTAGGAGAAAGACGGTGTACGCTGATTCCTGGGACTGCGGCATCCCGGGGCTCACCCCGCGCATGCAGTATACGGCCACGGCTTTCACCAAGCCGCTTCGCATTATTTACAAGAGAATCTACCTGCCGAGCAGGGACCTCAAGGTTTCGTACCTGCTCAAACCGTTTTTCGTAAAGTCCATACGCTACGGAGGAGAGATCACGCCGCTTTTCGAGCGGTACGTATACGAGCCGGTAACGCGGACGGTTCACGCGGTCGCCGGAAGGGTGAAACTTCTCCAGTCGGGCAGTCTCCAGTTATATCTGGGATATATTCTGCTCACGCTTATACTATTGCTGATATTCGGGACATAAAAGGGTTCGGAAACCGGGTCAGGCGCAGGAAAAAAAGGTGCACTATTTGCAATTTCTTATAATTATATTCTTTTCCCCGCTGCTGAACGGGGTAATCAAGAAGCTCAAGGCGAACATGCAGGGTCGCGTCGGTCCTGGCGTGCTGCAGCCGTACTACGATCTTCAGCGGCTGTTCAGGAAGGACATGGTGGTCTCCACGGTCACCACGTGGGTGTTCAAGGCGACGCCTTACATCGTGTTTACCGCAGCGGTCGCTGCCGCCATGATCGTACCGGTGGTGTCAACGGCATCGCCGTTCGGCCCGATGGGCGACGTGATCGCGCTTATTTACCTGTTCGCCCTTGGGCGCTTCTTCATGGCCCTTGCGGGCCTTGATGCGGGAACCGCCTTCGGCGGAGAGGGGAGCAGCAGGGAGATGACGGTCGCTATTCTCGTCGAGCCCATGATGATGCTTGCGCTTTTTACCGCGGCCATATCAGCCGGCTCCACGAATGTTGCGCGCATCGCCTCGCTTCCCGGCGCGGCCTATTCTCCGTCGCACCTGCTCGCATTGGCCGCCTTCATGGTGGCGATTACTGCCGAAACGGGAAGGGTGCCCGTCGACAACCCCGATACGCATCTTGAACTCACGATGATCCACGAAGGAATGATTCTGGAATATTCGGGACGGTATCTTGCGCTCATGGAGTGGGCGCACTATGTGAAACAAATGGTCCTGTTCACCCTTGCAGTGGATATCTTCCTTCCTTTCGGGATCGCCCATGATGCCGGGGCGTTCGGTCTTGCTTCTTCATTCGGACTCTACGCGGCAAAAATGTCCGGCATGGCGGCCCTGATGGCGGTGGTGGAATCCACGAGGGCGAAAGTGCGGTTTTTTCAGCTTCCCTCCATCCTGGGCGGCGCGTTTGTGCTTTCTTTTTTATCCCTCGTGACGCATATCATGATGGGAAGGTAGGGCGAACGTTATGAAAACGTGGATTGAGGCGTTCTCGGTCATCGATTATATCTCCGTCGGCATCCTGCTCACGGCCGTGACGCTGAACGCCTTTAAAAGCATCGAGTCTTACGTGAAGGCCTATACGATCAATTCCTGGCTCTTGTCGGGGCTGATCATTGTTGTCGCCGCCCTCGTGGGCGAGACGCACCTCTACCTCGCCGGCCTGTTGACGCTCGCGACAAAAGGCATCCTGATCCCGCTTTTTTTGGGCAGGATCGTGCGCCAGATGCGTGTTACCCATGAGGTGGTGCCGTACATCAGCAATTCCCTGTCCCTTGCCATCTCCGGAATTCTTGTCGCCGTGGTCTACGCGTCGCTCAAGGACGGCATATTCGTCACGGGTTTTTCCCGGAATGTGCTCCAGATTTCCATCGCCGTCATCCTCATCAGCCTCTTCATCATGATTACGAGGAAGAAGGCGTTGACGCTCGTGATGGGACTGCTGTTCATGGAGAACGGACTGTTTCTTGCCGGATTTTCGCTGACCTTCGGCATGCCGACGATGATTGAGTTAGGCGTCTTGTTCGACATGCTGATGGGCGTGATCATCCTGGGGATTTTCGCCATTCAGATCAAGCGCGCCTTTGCGTCCGCGGACCTGGACAAGCTGACGGTGCTGAAGGGCTGAGGCAATGCGGACTGCAAAATGCGTAATAAAAGACGAGGCAGGACATAAGTGATTGCACTGTTGGTCATACCGGTTGTTACCGCCATTATCTGCTATAACATCAGACATCCGCGGGTTGTGGGGTACGTTAGCCTCGCGGGAACGGTCGCTCTCGTAGCCGCCGCCTTCCCGATAATCGTCTCATCCGTAACGGCGCCGGCAACGGGCTGGAACGAGGCGTTCTTCATGGATGCGCTCTCGGGCTACATCATGGCGCTCGTACTCCTCCTGAGCCTTGCCTCGGCAATGTATTCCATCGGATACCTGGAGCATGAATTCGAGGCGGGGCTTATGAATCTCCGCGGCGTGAGGACGTACTACGGTCTTTTTCATCTTTTTGTTTTTACGATGCTCCTCGTCACCATGGCGAACAATCTCGCGGTGATGTGGATCGGGATCGAGGCGACAACGATCGTTTCGGCCCTCCTTATCGGCCTCGGGTTCCATAAACGTCCGCTGGCGATCGAGGCCGCATGGAAATACATCATTCTCTGCACGGTGGGGATCACGTTCGCCCTGCTGGGGACGTTCATCGCCTACTATGCGTCAGAAGCCGTGCTGGGGGCCGAGGGCGCGCTCAACTGGACCGTGCTCCGGGGAGCGGCGCACCGGCTGAACCCCGAGACCATGAAACTCGCCTTCATTTTCGTCCTCGTGGGGTATGGCACGAAGGCCGGTCTGGCGCCCGTCCACAACTGGCTGCCTGACGCCCACAGTCAGGCGCCGAGTCCCATCAGCGCGCTGCTCTCCGGCATTCTCCTGAACACCGCGTTTTACGGCATCATGCGCTTTGTCTCGATCGTCGAGCCGTCGACGGGGAGCGCGTTCACCGGCAATCTCCTGGTCCTTTTCGGCCTGATCTCCGTCGGCATTTCGTCGGTTTTCATCCTCGTGCAGGACAACTTTAAACGCCTTCTTGCCTACAGCAGCATCGAGCACATGGGCATCATCTCGCTGGGCATGGGCATCGGCGGCCCGGTCGGCATCTACGGCGCCCTGCTGCATATTCTGAACCATGCGCTCTCGAAGCCGCTCATGTTCTTTGCGTCGGGCAAGATCCAGTCCCGTTTCGGCACGACGAATATCGCGAACGTAAACGGCGTGCTTTCTTCCATGCCGCTTCTCGGGACCCTGACCTTTGTCGGGGCGTTGTCTCTTTCCGGCACGCCGCCGTTTAATATTTTTGTGAGCGAGTTCACCGTGCTCAAGGCGGCGGTGGACCGGGGGATGTGGCCCGTGGTTGCGCTCTTTCTCCTGTTTGTGGTGATCGTGTTTTACGGCGTCCTCTCCGGGTTCGGCAAGATGCTTTTTGGCGCAAAGAGCGACCCGGACACCGCCCCTGCCGCGGCCCATCATGACATCGGGGGATTGAGCTTCGGAAACCTGCTGGGCAATGCCGTGATGATCGCGATGGCAGTGTCGGTCATTGTATTGGGGTTCGGGGTCCCCGCCGTCATCGACAGCACCATCAGGACCTGTGTGCAGGTCCTGGGAGTAAAGTGATGGAGAAGGTTCTTAAAAGGGCGGTTGCCATCAAGGAACACCTGAACGAGTCCTACCTTGAGGTAAAGGCAGACGACTACAAGGATATCTGCCGTCACCTCTGGGAGGAGCGCCGCGCAATCATGAGGGCGCTGTTCGCCGCGGATGAACGGGAGCGGGATGGGGTGTTCAGAATCTATGCGGTCTTTTCCATCCCCGGGGCCGACCGGTTTTTCATTATCGTCCTCCCGGTCGCCGAGGACGCTCCCCGCTTTCCGTCGATCACAACGGTCATCCCGGCTGCGCACTGGTATGAGCGGGAGATCATGGACATGTTCGGTCTGGTGCCGCAGGGCCATCCGGACCAGCGCAGACTCGTGTTCCATGAGGCATTCCCTGCGGGTTCCCATCCGCTCCGGAAGGACTGGAAAATTTCCGAGGCGGAGCTTGCCCGGTGGGGCGAAGGAACGGCTGTGAATGTTCCCCATCCTTTCATGGAAGTTGCGGGGGAGGGGATCATCGAGATCCCGGTGGGGCCTGTTCACGCAGGCATCATTGAACCCGGCCATTTCCGGTTCAGCGCTGTGGGGGAAACCATTTTTTTCCTCGAACCGCGCTTGTTCTACACGCATAAAGGCACGGAAAAACAGTTCGAGAAAATGAGCTTTGTTGAAGGAGTGAAACTGGCCGAACGCGTGTCCGGGACCTCGTCCTTCTCCCACGGGGCCGCCTACTGCATGGCGGTGGAGCGGATGATGGGCGTCGGGATCACGGAAAAGGCCGCGGCCGTCCGGACGCTTCTCCTCGAACTCGAGCGGCTCTACAATCATATCGGCGATATCGGGAACATGTGCGCCGGGACCGCGCTCGCCGTGGGCTACATGAAAGGCGCGGTCATCAAGGAACGGCTCCTGCAGCTGAACGACCGGCTTACGGGCAGCAGGTATCTGCGCGGCGCGAATGTGGTCGGCGGCGTTACCCGCGATGTCTTTGCCCAGGCCGATGATATCCTGAAGACGGTGGATACAGCCACCAACGAGTATAAAGAGCTCATGAAACTGCTGCTGGGGTCGGTGTCGCACGTCGAACGGCTTCAGAACACGGGCAGATTGTCGAAGGACATCGCCCAAAAGCTCGGCGTAACGGGCGTGGCCGCGCGGGCGTCCGGACTTCCCGACGATCTCAGAAAGTCCCATTCCCATTTTCTCTATGACCGGCTGATTTTCGAGGCGCACACGCTCGCAAAAGGGGATGTCCTGGCGCGGATGGCGCTCCGGGGCGAGGAAGTGGAATGCTCGGTATCCATAATCCAGGCGCTCATCGAAAGCGGATACAAGGGAGATTTGACAACCCCGGTAAAGCGCGCCGAAGCGTATGCTGCGGCGCTGGGATATGCCGAATCGCCGCGCGGCTCGTTGTTTTACTGGGTAATGGCGGACAAGGAGGGAAGACCGCTTCGCGTGAAGCTCCGGTCGCCCTCGTACTGCAACTGGCCGGCCGTGCCCTTCGCCGTCCACGGAAATATTGTGCCTGACTTTCCGCTCTGCAACAAGAGCTTCAATTTGTCCTACTCAGGAACGGATATGTAGGAAAGACGAAGTAAGAAGCAGAAGATGACTTCTATCGGCAAATTATGATTAAAGAAATTTTCAAAAATATCACCTCGAAAAAGCCGGCAATCCCTTTTCCCGAGGGTTTCAACGTCACGCCCGAAGAGGCGGTAAAGATAGTTGACTTCCGGAAGAAAATTGATACAATCTTCGGAAGGTCGCTTCGCATCCGGCTGGTGGACGCCGGTTCGTGCAATGCCTGCGAGTGGGAATGCACGGCGCTCACCAATCCGGTGTACGACATTCAACGGTTCGGCATCGACTTCGTGGCCTCTCCCCGGCATGCCGATGTGCTGCTCGTCACGGGGCCGGTGTCGAGACAAATGGAGCTTGCTCTCAAGAGAACTTTTATCGCGGTCCCCGAGCCCAGGCTCGTAGTGGCCTGCGGTGACTGCGCCAAAGATGGGGGTATCTATAAAGGAAGTTACGCAGTCGTGAACGGGGCGGCGGGCGTGGTCCCGGTAGACGGCTACATCCCGGGATGTCCGCCGACGCCCGCCGCGATTGTGCTGGGGCTTTCCCGGATCATCGATCAATGCACGAGGTGAACTTGCGATAATCAGCCGTAGCTCGCGCTATCTGATTGATCTACGGTTAAAGATGCACGGATATTCGTGGAGGTAAGGACGTGTTCCTTTCACCTGTCGATATTATATCCTCATCTTTCGCGGTGCTGCTGCTCCTGCTGGCGCTGACGCCGCTCCTGCGCCATAACCAGCGTCTCTTCATCTCCACGGGTTTTTCCCTCACCGCCGTTGCTTCTTTTCTTGCCGTGGTCGCCGGCGTCTGGACGGTCGCGGACGGCACCATCCATCAAATGATCCTGCCGGTCGGCCTGCCGGACCTCCCATTCCATCTGCGTCTCGACCTCCTTTCCGGATATTTCCTCGTCGTCGTGGGGCTCCTCGCTTTCTTTGTGTCCATTTATTCGGTCGGGTACGTAAAGGGGTTCCTGGGGCACCGGCCGGTAACGAGTCTCATTGTGTTTTACGCGTTTTTT
>DASWAB010000298.1:0-5302 GCA_036391375.1 Nitrospirota bacterium | reverse complement strand
GGGCATCGTGCATCGTCTGGATAAGGACACCTCGGGCATGATGGTGGCGGCGAGGACCCAGGAAGCGCTCCGGTCGTTGTCGGCGCAGTTCAAAAACAGAGTTGTGAAAAAACGGTATCTTGCGCTCGTCGCCGGCGTCATAAAAAAGGGGTCGGGGTCCATCGAGATCGGGATCGGGAGGCATGTGAAGGAGCGGAAAAAAATCAGCGTGCATACGGACAAGGCGCGGGAGGCGATAACGGGCTTTACGGTGAAAGAGCGCTTCAAGGGCGCAACGCTCGTCGAGGTGGAGATCAAGACCGGCCGCACTCACCAGATCCGCGTGCATATGGCGCATATCGGCCATCCCGTGCTCGGCGACCGGGTCTACGGGGGGGCAAAGGCGACGAGACTGAATGACGACGCGATCCTGCGCCAGATGCTGCACGCCGAATCGCTCTCGCTGCTGCACCCGGTAACCGGCCTTCCCATGAATTTTGCGGCGCCGCCGCCCGCGGACATGCAGGCGATCATCGAACGGCTGCGGGAGCAAAAGAAGAACCGTGAGGTGCCGGGGCGGGATTAGTTTGCATCCCGCTCCTTGGACCAGGTTCTCGCTTGTCATCAGGCGTTCGTGCCTGTTAGGTAGGGAATTACCGCCGCAGGAAAACCCGTTGGGGCGTATTAAGCAGCCTCCCGCCGCCTTATGCCTCGCCTGAACTGTTTCGTTTGACCGCTTCCCTCAACATTGCTGCCGACGGCGCGTTGCTGAGCCTCCCGGACTCATCCTGATACGTTCTTCAGGTGACACCGGGAGAGTTTCCGCCTTCAAAAGCGTCCTTCCCGTTGATCCAGATGGAGGGAGAGCCAAGGATATCGCGGCTGACCGCGTCGTCGTAATAGATCGTCCGGTAGGCTACGTCCGCGGCGATCCTGAGCTCAGCAAGCGCCTGGTCGAGGTTCTCGCGGAGCTGGTAATAGGAGCCGCAGGTTTCTGCTATGAATACTTCGATCTTCAGGGGCATGCACTTCAGCCTCGTGTAAATCTGCCTCCGGCGGCGTTATCCCGCCGCTCGTCACACATGAATGACCTGGACCGGGCATGAGTCCGCCGCTTCTTTTACCTTGTCCGCAAGGTCTTCAGGCGCTTCCCCATTCGCGGGGTCGCCGCCGGTCCGGTACGCCGCGACAACCTGGCTCCAGCTGTCCGTGGGGTTTTGCTCGAAGAATTCCGGGCAGACGGTCCAGCAGGATTCGCAGCTTATACAGCCTTCCCGGTCGATGTTTACTTTCAGTTTTGCCATGAAAACACCTCTCTTATTCGATTTTAGATGATGCCGATCCAGGCGTGGCCGGCAACTCAGATGAGCCTCTTTTTTTCCAGAACATCGTCCGCCCAGGAGAGCGCGGCCGAGACCGTGGGGAAGCCGATCGTGTTGGTGAGCAGGATGATCGCGTGGCGGACCTCTTCGGGCTTTGCGCCTGCCGCGATCGCCCTGCGGGCGTGGGAGTGCACCGAGCCCTCGGAGTGTATGGTTGCGGCCGCCGCAAGTTGGATCAGTTCCGCAGTCTTTTTGTTCAGCGGCCCCGCCGCTTTGGTCGCTTTGCCGAGCCCGTCGAGCGCCTTAATCATCCCTTTGTACTTTTTCATGATACTCGTGTAGTGGTCTGGGTATTTCGGCATTTGAGCCCTCCTTAGAAAAAACGCCGTCTTGTATCCAAGTGTAGGCAAAGAAGGCCGCAGTGTCAAGGGAATTAATGGTTTGACATGCCGTTGGACCGTATGCTACGTTTTAAACATGGGAACCGAGGAATACCTCCGGCGGGTCGTAACGGCGCTTGCGCGGGACATCGGCGTCCGCTCCTATCGGAACATCGACAGCCTGAAAAAGGCCGCGGCTTATATCTCTTCGGAGCTCTCGTCCTTCGGCTACGAGGTCGAGCGGCAGCCTTTTTTCTTTTTTGGGAATGTTTATCACAATCTTGTCGCGGAGCTTGCCGGGTCTTCTTCTCCGAAAACTATTTTGGTCGTCGGCGCGCACTACGACACCGTGGGCACTACGCCGGGCGCGGACGACAACGCCAGCGGCGTGGCCGGCCTGCTTGGCCTGGCCCGGGCGCTGGCGGGGAAGCGGCTTGCCGCGACCGTGAGGTTCGCGGCCTTCTGCCTTGAAGAGCCGCCCGCGTGCCGGACCCAAAGCATGGGGAGCTATCAGTATGCCGGGCGCTTAAAAGCGGACCGTGAAAACGTCGCGGGCATGATTTGTCTGGAGATGATCGGCTACTTCTGCGATCGGGAAGGATGCCAGCGCTATCCGTTTCCCTTCATGAGCGCTGCGTATCCCAGCGCGGGAGGCTACATTTCGCTGGTCGGAAACATGAGGTCGAAATCGTTTACGCGAACGGTCGCGGATAGTTTCCGGAAGGCGACCGACCTGCCGGTCCTCACGCTGAATGCGCCGCCCATCGTAGTCGGCATCGATTTTTCAGACCACTGGTCGTTCGGAAAATTCGGGTATAAGGCGCTCATGGTGACGGACACGGCCTTCTACCGGAACCCGCACTACCACGCACCGGGCGATCTGCCGGAGACGCTGGACTATGAGCGGATGGCAAAGGTTGTGGAGGGGCTCACGGCGGCGGTGACAGCGTGGGGGAGGAAGTAAATTATCGATTGCGGATTTTCCCGATTGCCGGCACGTATTGCGGGTTGAAAAGGGGATGCCGCCGAGTTCAATAATGTCAGCGGATATTGACAATTCAGCTCTTCCCGTGTATTGTATCACGTAGAAGGTTACCCAGAAGAGGAGGATGTTATGCGTGCACTTCGTATAGCGCTGGCTCTTTCTTTGTTCTTTGTTTCAGCCCCGGTTTTCGCCGATGAAGAGGCCGGCGCCGCAAAGGAAGGTTTCCAGGAAGTCCATGAAGGAATGAAAAAGGTGGTCAAGTCGGTGGACGAAAAAGCCAAGAAAGACTTGAAGGCCGTTGACCAACAGGCGAAGAAAGACTGGAAAACCGCCGACAAAAACGCAAAGAAGACCTGGAAGAAAATCGGCGAGGACCTTAAGCACTCCACAAAGGATTAATCGAAGGAAACGAATCGGGCTCTCCGGCAATTCTCATTGACTTTCCCCCGCGGACCATTATATTCTATTTTTGTTTTTGGAGCGTTCAGGCCGTATACGATGAAAGGCTCGCCATGATCCTGACCCGGATTCAGGAATCCGCTTCACGGCATCCCGACAGCATCGCAATCAGGATGAAGGCAGTTAGCGGGTATCAGGAGTACTCCTACCGCGACCTCATCGGGGACGTCGTTTCGGTCGCCCGCTCGCTTCAGGAGCGGGGGATCGCAAAAGGCGATCGTGTGGCCGTCCTCTCCGAGAACAGGCCGGAGTGGATGATCACGTATCTTGCTGTTGTTTCGTTCGGCGCGGTGATCGTGCCGCTGGACGCGCAGCTTACCGAGGCCGAAGTTGCCCTGCTCCTCGCGAACGCCGGAGTAAAAGCGGTGTGCGTGTCGGGCCAGACACGGGGGAAACTTCCCCGGGGCGGCGCCTTCACTGTGATCGCCTATGACGGAGGCGAGGGCGTCTCCTTTGAACAGTTGATGAAGGCCCACCCCGAGGCCGCGCCTGCGCCTCCTCCCGCCGCCGATGATCCGGCGGCAATCCTGTACACCTCCGGCACCACCGGCGATCCCAAGGGCGTCATGCTCTCGCACGGCAACCTGTCGTCGGACCTGGCCAGTGTGATCAAGCTCAATCTGGTCGATCATACGGACAATCTTCTCTGCATTCTGCCCCTGCATCACACCTATCCCGCGATGGCCTGCATCCTGCTGCCGCTTGCTATCGGCGCGACCGTGACGATCCTCAACAGCCTCAAGGGGCCGGACATCCTCTCCTGCATGCGGGAAACGGGGGTCAGCGTGATGGTCGGCGTGCCCCAGCTTTACGCCGGCCTCCGGAATGCGGTCTTCGGCGAGATACGGAAGAAGCCCGCGCCCGTGCGTGCTCTGGTGAGTGTATTTCTCGCCGTGAACCGCCACCTCAGGCGCATGACCGGCGTCAATGTCGGCAAGACGCTGTTCGGCGCCGTGCACGCGAAGTTCGGCCCGCGGCTCAGGCTTTTTGCGAGCGGCGGCGCACGGCTCGAACCGGATGTGTACCGCGACATGACCGCCCTCGGGTTCATCGTGATCGAAGGCTACGGGCTTACCGAAACCTCGCCGGTCTCCACCTTCAATCCGCTCACGAAGCAGAAGGCCGGGTCCATAGGCATCCCGGTCCCGGATGTGGAAGTCAGGGTCGTGAACGCCGACGAGCAGGGCCAGGGAGAGCTCGCGGTGCGCGGGCCGAATGTGATGACGGGATACTACAACAAGCCTCAGGAGACCGCGGAGGTGTTGCGGGACGGCTGGTTTTTCACCGGCGATCTCGGCTACCGCGACAGGGATGGATATTTTTTCATCACCGGCAGGTCCAAGGAGATGATCGTGCTTTCGACGGGGAAAAAGATATTCCCCGAGGAGCTGGAAAAGTTTTACAAGCGGATCCCGTCCATCAAGGAAATCTGCCTGATCCAGGGTGAGCGCGGGCTTGAGGCCGCGGTGGTCCCGGATTTCGATTACCTCAGGGGCAAGAATTTGTCCAACTCGCGCGAGACCATCGCCTTCGAGATCGAGGACCTGGCAAAGGACTTGCCGCCGTACAAACGGATCACCGGGCTGAAAATATTCAAGGAACCGCTTCCGGTCACGAGGCTGGGCAAACTGAAGAGGAGCAAGGTGCGGGAGCTGTATCTGCAGGGCGGAGAGCGCGCAGAACAGGCGGTCCGGGAAACAGACGCCGGCATGCTTGCGGACCCGGTCGGGAAAAAACTGCTCGCCTGCCTTGAGCCGTTCTCCGCGAAGAAGAAGATCGCGCCGGACGACAACCTGGAGCTCGACCTGGGGCTCGATTCTCTCGCGCGGGTGGAACTGGTGGTGAGCATCGAGAAGTCGTTCGGCGTGAGCCTGCCCGAATCGTTCGGCGCCGGGGTCTTCACGGTGAAGGACGCCGTCATGAAGATCAAGGACCTGCTTGCGGCGGGGCCTGCGGAAGCAGGCGGGCACGTGCGGTTGTCATGGGCGGAGATCCTTTCGCTCGACCCCGCGGAGGAGGCGAGGGACACGGTCAGGCTCGGGTTCGGCCCGCTCTGCCAGACCGGCCGCTACCTGCTCAGACTTGCGCTGTCTGTAACGGTGAGGGCCTACGGCCGCCTGTCGGTTACGGGCGTCGGGAACCTTCCCCTGAAAGACCCCTACATCATGGCCCCGAAC
>DASWAB010000297.1:0-3774 GCA_036391375.1 Nitrospirota bacterium | reverse complement strand
GCGGCGCGCGCAGGAGTCCCCGTAGTTTTCTCTCAGGGATTCAATCCCCATCCCCGGATCTCCTTCGGCCCGGCCCTCTCCGTGGGCATGGAAAGCGAGACGGAATATCTCGATATGGAAACCGAGTCCGGCATCGACCTGCTGCATACCACAAAAGCGCTGAACAACTCGTTGCCGGAAGGAGTGAAAATACGCGAAGCAAAGGTCGTCCCCCGAAAGGCGCCTTCGCTCTCGGGGAGCATCAGGCGGTACGCTTATGCGGTTGAACTTCCGGAGGCGCATGCCGGCGGCATAGACTCGCATATAAAGGATTTTCTCTTTCGCCCCTCGGTAATCGTTTCAAAAGAAGGAAAGCAACAGAACATCCGGCAGGGAATCGAATCAATCGCCGCGACGCAGCGAACCGGGCTTCTGGTGTTATCAATAACGCTTGTCGATCAGGAGGGGCTTAAACCGCGCGTGCAGGACGTGCTCGAGCAATTGTTCGGCGTCGGGCGGGAGCAGTCAGCGCTCTTCAGGATCAAACGAACGGGGATGTATTGCAGGGAAAAAGACCGGTGGTCGAGCCCGATGGATGCATAGGGCCGGCATCCCTCCCTCCTCTTTTGGTACATGACGGCATTCCTTTTTAACTCTTGTATAAATTTCCGTATTATTATAAAATGGGTTTGTCTGGAGGGAACGATAGCGTCATCATGAGGAGAGGACATGTCATCTGAGATCATCGTAAACGCCGGCCGTGAGGAGACGCGCGTCGCGCTCCTCGAAAACGGCCTGGTCACGGAAATCTATATCGACCGCAAGAAGGACCGCGGCATCGCGGGCAATGTGTACAAGGGCCGCGTCATGAAGGTCCTCCCGGGCATGCAGGCGGCTTTCGTGGACATCGGGCTGGAAAAGTCCGCCTTCCTCTACGTCGGCGATGTGTTCGACAGCACCTCGGAATACACGCCCATGATGGAGGACGAGGGCCTGGAGCTCGAGGTCGAGCCCAAGAGGAAGCGTTCCCACGCGAACCAGATCGAGGACCTCCTGCAGGAAGGCCAGGAAATCCTGGTTCAGGTCTCGAAGGAGCCCATCAGCACCAAAGGCGCGCGCGTGACGACGTATATCAGCATTCCCGGACGCTATCTCGTCATGATGCCGGGCGTCAACCATATCGGCGTCTCCCGCCGCATCGAAAACGGCGAGGAGCGGAAGCGCCTCCGGGAGATCGTGGGACGGCTCCGCAAACCGAATACGGGCTACATCATCCGCACGGCGAGCCAGGGAAGGAGCGAGGACGATTTCGTTGCCGACATTGAATTCCTCGGGCGGCTGTGGGAAAACATCCAGAAGAAGAAGGAGCGGACTTCGGCGCCGGCTCTCATGCACAACGAGCTCGACCTCGTCTTTCGCGTCATCCGCGACGTTTTCACCAGAGATGTGGACAGGATGGTCATCGACTCCTCCGAGGAATACCAGCGGGTGAAGGAGTTCGTGGACTCCTACGTCCCGCAGCTCGGCCGGCGGGTGAAGTCATACGAAGGCGACGAGCCCGTTTTCGAGCACTACGGGGTGGAGATCGAGATTTCGCGGGCCCTCGGGAGGAAGGTCTGGCTCAAGTCGGGGGGATACATCATCATCGACCAGACCGAGGCGCTCACCACTATCGACGTGAATACCGGGCGGTACGTGGGCAAGCGCTCCCTCGAAGACACGATCCTCAAGACCAACCTCGAAGCCGTCCGGGAGATCGCGTATCAGCTGCGGCTCCGGAACATCGGCGGCATCATCATCCTCGATTTCATCGACATGGAGCGGGAGGACAACCGCCGCAAGGTATATTCGGCGCTCCAGGAGGCGCTCGCGAGCGACAAGGCGAAGACCACGATCTCTCACATTTCGCCCATCGGGCTGATCGAGATGACGCGCAAGCGCATCCGGGAAAGCCTCGGCAGAACCTTGTGCGAGCCCTGCCCCTACTGCGACGGCCGCGGATACGTCAAGTCGAGCCGCACAATCTGCTACGAGGTGTTGCGCGAGATCCGCAGGGCCTTCGGCGGGGCGACCGAGAAGAAAGCCCTCGTGACCGTCAACTCAGTGGTGGCGGACATGCTCTACGACGAGGAGCGGCAGGGCGTGGAGGAACTGGAGCGGGAATTTCAGAAAAAGATTGTGATCAAGGCCGACCCCAACCTGCACCAGGAGCAGTATGAAGTGGTCATGGTCTGAGCAAGGCCGCCGGCGATAAGTCAAGCGGCCCCCTGCCCGGCACCTACAGCAGCTCTTCCAGATTGACCGCTTTGCTCTTCGTTATTGCTTTGAGCTTTTTCAACGCCTGTTCCTGGATCTGCCGGACCCGCTCCCTCGTGATTCCGAGCTCTTTGCCGATGCTGTCCAGGGTCCGCGGGGTGTCGTCGTCAAGTCCGTACCGCAGTTCAATCACTCTGCGTTCGCCCGCCGTTAGTTGCGCGAGCCAGTCCTCAATCTGTTCACGCCTCCACGCGGAATCCGACGCGCTCGCAGGAGACACCGCGTTCTCATCCCGGAGGACGTTTTGCAGCGTGTCCTCGTCATGGTCTCCGATGAGCATGTCCAGGGAATACGTCTCGCGGATGGCCTGGGAAAGGCTGCGCGCCTTGTCCACGCTTATCTTCATCTTCTTGGCGATCTCCTCTATCGCGGGATCGCGTCCGAGTTCCTGCGTCAGGTGCCGCACCGTCGCGGTGTAGGCGTATACCATTCCAGAAACATGCACCGGGAGCCGGATGACCCGGGCCTGGTTGACAATAGCCCGTTCGATCGACTGCCGGATCCACCAGGAGGCGTAGGTGCTGAATTTGAGTCCACGCTGGTATTCAAATTTTTCCACGGCACGGATCAGGCCGAGGTTGCCCTCCTCAAGAATATCCGCGAACGGCAGGCCGCGGTTGATATATTTTTTGCCGATCGCCACGACCAGCCGAAGGTTGGATTCGATCATCTGCCTGCGGGCGTGAAGGTCGCCCTCGGCGGTTCGTTTTCCCAACTCCTGTTCCCCCGCAAAATCAAGAAGGGGCAGTTTCCTGATGTCGCGTAGGTAGTATTTAATGGAATCCAGCCCCGCCGACGCCGGCGACCGCCCTCGTGTGCGCCTGCCTTCGTCCGCGTCTCCTTCGCTGCGTTCTTCCTCAACAGCGGAAACTTCACGCGACTCGGTGTGGAACTCGACATCCATTGCCTCGTCAACGGCCAATCCCCGTTCCATCAAGGACCATTCGCTCATACGCACCCCCTGCTGTGGGCATAATAAATTGATAATTTAAGATGTGTAATTCTTTATTATGCAAATAAAAAGCCAGAGGGAATGGCTCAAAAATGATTCAAAAAAACAAATTGTTGAGTATGAAAAGAAGGCAAACAGGCCATAACAGGGTCAAAATGGACCACCTGTTTTTATCAGGCGAGCCATTTTAGGCTGAAAGGGGATTGAGAACGGGCAATTCAATCGTATTTGAGAATCAGAAGGTTGTCAATCAAGCGCGTGCGGCCAAGGCGGACCGCGACCAGTATTACTAATCCGTCTTTAACGGTATTGAGGGGCGCCAGGGAATCGGGATCGGCAATCTCGAGGTAATCGATCAGGAGCCCCTGCTCCTCGCGCAGGATGGCCTGCATCTTGTTCTTTACTTTTTCCGGCTCGTGGACGCCTGCCTTGACCAGATGCTCTCCCGCCGAAAGGGCGCGAAAAATCACGGCGGCAGCCCGGCGCTCATCGGGGTTCAGGTAGCTGTTCCGGGAGCTCATGGCGAG
>DASWAB010000296.1:0-3572 GCA_036391375.1 Nitrospirota bacterium | reverse complement strand
CTTCTGGCTGAGCTCGAGAGCGCGCTGCTTGAGCTTGAGAAAAACCCTGACGACAAGGAGCAGCTCGGAAGGGCCTTTCGGGCGATGCATACCATCAAAGGGTCGGGGGGGGCGTGCGAGTTCCACGACATCGCCTCGTTTACGCACCAGCTGGAAACGGTCTTCGACAGAATCAGGGGCGGAAAGGCGCGTGCGAACGGGGACATCATCGGCCTGACCCTTTCGGCCAAGGACCAGATCAAGGCCATGTTCGACCGCTATTACCGCGACGGATCCGTCGACGAGGCCCGAAGCGGCAAGATTCTCGCAGCGCTTCATGAATTCGTGCCGACCGGCGTGAAGGATGCGAAAACAACGCCTGCCAAAAGCGCCGCCCCGGAAAGGCGCGCGCGGTCCGCGACCTACCGCATACGGTTCCACCCCCCCTCCGACATCTTCTCACGGGACATCGATCCCCTCCGGCTGCTGAATGAGCTCTCCGGCCTCGGGCCCTGCACGATTGTGGCGCACACCGACGGCATTCCTCTTCTCGAAGACCTCGATCCCGAGAGCTGCTACACCGGGTGGGACATCGTCTTGTCGACCGACCGCGGGATGAACGCCGTCCAGGATGTGTTCCTTTTCGTCAAAAACGACAGCAAGCTGACCATCGACGTCATCGACGACGAAGAGGATTTCGGCGAAGAGGTGGCGTATAAAAAGATCGGAGAGATTCTCCTCGAACGCGGCGATTTATCGACCGAGGAGCTCCAGAACGTTCTGAAGCGGAAAAAGCGGGTCGGCGAGATGCTCGTCGAGAACGGTGTCGTCAATCCCGCCGCAGTGGAGTCCGCGCTCAATGAGCAGCAGCATGTCCGCCACCTGCGCCAGCAGCGCCAGACCACCGAGACGGCGGCCAGCATCCGGGTCGCGACGGGCAAACTCGACAGCCTGGTCAACCTCGTCGGGGAACTGGTCACCGTGCAGGCGCGCCTGACCCAGACCGCCCAAACGATCGGGAACCCCGGGCTCCTCTCCATTGCCGAGGAAGTGGAGCGCCTGACCGGCGCTCTCCGCGAAAATGCGATGAATATACGTATGCTTCCCATCGGCACGACGTTCAGCAAATTCAAACGGCTCGTGCGCGATCTGTCCGCGGAGCTCGGCAAAGAGGTCGAGCTGAGAACGGACGGCGCGGAAACGGAGCTGGACAAGACCGTCATCGAACGGCTGAGCGACCCGCTCGTCCATATCATACGGAATTGCATTGATCACGGCATCGAGCCTCCGGCGGCGCGCGTCGCGGCCGGCAAGCCGCGCCAGGGCGCGATCCATCTTTCCGCGGTCCATTCGGGCGCCCACGTCCTGATTCGCGTTGCCGACGACGGGGCCGGGCTCGACCTCGCCGCGATCCGTGCAAAGGCGATTGAAAAGGGATTTATTTCTCCCGATACGGAATTAACCGACCAGCAGTTGCGGGAGCTCATTTTCGCCCCCGGCTTCTCCACGGCAAAAACAGTCACCGGCGTGTCCGGGCGCGGCGTGGGCATGGAGGTGGTCAAGAGGGCCATTGACGCGCTCAGGGGCAGCATCGAGCTCGACAGCCGTTCCGGCGCGGGGACGACGATTACGCTCAAACTGCCGCTCACGCTCGCCATCATCGACGGGTTCCTGACCAGGATCGGGCCCGAGCATTTCATCTTCCCGATGTCCCTAGTCGAAGAATGCGTGGAACTCACCCGGAAAGAACTGCGCTCGGCGAACGGCAGGCGCCTCGCAAACGTGCGGGGGGAAATCGTGCCCTATGTCCGTCTCCGGGAGCACTTCGGGACGGACCACGACTCGCCCGACTACGAGCAGATCGTCATCACCAGCGTGGACGGACGGAGGATCGGCGTGGTTGTGGACACGGTCGTCGGCCAGCACCAGACGGTGATCAAGTCGCTTGGTAAATATTATAAGGAAGTCGACGCCGTGTCGGGGGCGACGATCCTTGGCGACGGCACGGTGGCGCTTATCCTGGATGTTCCGAAGATCGTCAGGCTGGTCGAGCAGCGGGAGGCGAAACTGGCCGGGGGAGGTGACCCGTTCATATAATAGAGCGCTGGAAAGTCGTAAGGGTATGAGGATTCGTCGCAGGCATGGCAACAATTTCGGATCCTGATCAAAATACAAAAAAGAATCGGCGGAAAAATACTAAAATTAGGAGACGGATCATGTTGAAAGATCAAAAAATAGGTGTAAAGCTGAACATGCTGGTGGGTTTCATGGCGGTTCTATTGGTCGGAGTAGGTCTGTATCTTTTATACGGCATTTCGAGCTCCAACGAAATTACCACCGCCAGTATGGATAAGGCCAAAATGTTCACGCAGGCGGTGATAACCGCCGATGACGTCGTAATCCACTTCAAGAAACAGGTCCAGGAATGGAAAGATACTTTATTAAGAGGCTACAACCCCGAGAATTTTGCGAAATACAAGGAAAACTTCAGAAAAGAAGAATCCGCGGTCCAGCGCACGGGGCAGGAACTGAAGGACCTGATGAAAAAGATGAATCTGGACTCGTCGAAAGTAGATGAATTTATGAAAAAGCACCTGGAGATGGGCGTCAGGTATCACGATGCACTGAATCATTTCGGATCGGGCGACAGCCAGGGCGTGCATGCGGTAGATGATGCGGTAAAGGGCATGGACCGGGAGCCCACGGAACTCGCCGCATCCATCGCTGACTCAATGAAGGCAAAGGAGGAAGAAGAGCTTTCAGCGCTTTCGAAAACCGCCGCCGACAAGTACCGGACGGTTACGTACAGCTCGGTCTTTCTTATTGCGGCCGGGACTTTGCTCGGGGTGGTGCTTTCACTCATCATTATTCGAAGCATTACGAAGCCAATCAAAGAAGCCGTTGCGGTCACGAACAAGCTGTCTCAGGGCGACCTGCAGGTGAGCATCGAGGTCGGGTCCCGCGACGAGATGGGCCAGTTGCTTAAGGCCATGCGGAACATGGTCGAAAAGCTGAAAACCATCGTGGCCGACGTGAAGAGCGCGTCGAACAATGTCGCCTCGGGAAGCCAGCAGCTTTCGGCAGGCGCCGAGCAAATGTCCCAGGGAGCGGCCGAGCAGGCGGCATCCACCGAGGAAGCTTCCTCCTCAATAGAGGAGATGAATGCCACGATCAGGCAGAACGCGGACAACGCCTCGCAAACCGAAAAAATTGCGCTTAAGTCCGCGAACGACGCGATAGAAAGCGGCAAGGCCGTTTCCGGAACGGTGAGCGCCATGAAAAACATAGCTGAAAAAATCACCATTATCGAGGAGATCGCGCGCCAGACGAACCTGCTGGCCTTAAACGCCGCCATCGAGGCGGCCCGGGCGGGCGAGCACGGAAAGGGGTTTGCCGTGGTTGCGGCGGAGGTCAGGAAGCTCGCGGAACGGAGCCAGTCCGCCGCCGGCGAAATCAGTCAGCTATCGACCACGAGCGTTGAGGTGGCGGAGAGGGCCGGCCAGATGCTTTCGAAGCTCGTGCCGGATATCCAGAAGACCGCGGAACTGGTGCAGGAGATCAGCGCCGCAAGCAGGGAGCAGACCTCGGGAGCA
>DASWAB010000295.1:0-13563 GCA_036391375.1 Nitrospirota bacterium | reverse complement strand
GGGTTTCTAACTCCGTCCAAGGTTTTTTGCGAGGGAAAACTGTAGCCGGCCACTCCGGTCACGGCAAAGGGCCTCAGAAAGCTCGTTGATTCAAACAGATCACCGAACCCTTTCCCGAAAAAGAAAGCCGGCGTTATCGTTGAAAAGGGATCAGCTCCCACGTCGGCGGAGCCCGTATGACCGATTTCATCAGATACGCCCACGGACAGGATCGTTTCATGCTCGGCGCTCGTGTAGAACTGGTACTTCAAATTCACGCCAAGATTGCCGAAGCCCCTCGCCGTGCCATCACCTTCGGTATGGAGCGACTGATACTGTTCATCGACTTCGATACCGAAGTTGGGTGTGATTCGTTTGGAATATCCGGCGTCAATCGATGAAGCCTGGACACGCGGCCCGCCTGCCGCGCCATTCAGCTTGATGTGATTATAGAGCACGGAGAACTCGTCTGATATGAACGGATCGTCAACGGCAAAGGTCGTCGGGAAAAACCGCTGCCCAGCGACCCCGTGGGCGAACGAGTTCGCCGGGAGAGCAATAACCGCGATCAGGGCGACGCCGATCACCAGCCGCCAGCCCGCCGATACAAAACGCAGAGTTCTCTTCCGCATTCACGATTCTCCTTCTGGAAAATCACGTCTTTCTCAGGATAAACACAAGCCAGACAAACATTGCGCAGGCGATCCCGGCCGCCCAGAAACTTTCGGTGTCAAAGCGATTGATGCGAAAAAAGAGCGCCGCCATGCCGAGCGCGACGATGAGAACGGAGAGGATGAAGCCCTTGCCCACGCGCGATATCTTGCGGAGCTCGCCCACGATGTCCCGCGACGCGATTTCCACCCGCGTCTCCCCGCGGCTCGTGGTCACGAGAAAATCGGCAAGGAGCTTCGGCAGCGTCGTGAGCGAACGGCTTGTCGAAACAAACCGTCTCAGGAGGCCGGCGGCGGCCTCCTCGGCCTTGATGAACCGGCGGGCGAAGGGCGCCGCGATCTCGATGATGTTCGTGTCGGGGTCGAGCCTCGAACCGAGGCCGTTCAGCATGCCGACGACCCTGCCGAACAGGATGAAGTCGTTCGGTATCTGGATCGACGGGTTGATTTGAAGCGCTTCCTTGATATCACGGCCGATCTCGTCGATGTCCATCGCCTTGAATTCCGAGGCGGAAATATCGCGGTACTTGACGAACATTTTTTCGAGGAACTGCACAAGGGGCTGGATGTCCCTCGTGAGCGGGATGAACCCCATGTCCACCAGGGCGCGCACGAAACCGAGGGCGTCGCGGTCCACGATGGCGGCAAAGGCCCGCCGGAGGCCTTCCTTCCTCGGCGCAGAAATCCGGTCCACCATGCCGAAGTCCACGAGGATGACTTCCGGCCCCTGCCTCACGAAGATGTTGCCGGGGTGCGGGTCTCCATGAAAAAGGCCGTCGGCGAAAAACATCTGGGCATAGGCCTCAGCAAGTATCCGCGAGACCTCCTTCCGGTCGATGCCGCTCCGGTCGATCTCATCGAAATCCGTGATCTTGGTGCCCTCCAGATATTCGAGCGCCAGCACCTTGGCCGTGGTGAACGGCCAATAGACCATGGGGACAACAATCTTCGGGTTCTTCTCAAAGTTTCGAGCGAACGTTTCGGCGTTCCTGCCTTCCTGGATATAATCCAGTTCTTCGCGCACGATGCGCGAGAATTCGGAATAGATGACGTCGAGGTTGATATGCCGGTAGAGCAGACGCAAAATCCGGATAATAAAACCGAGCGTCCGGATATCGGCGGCGACCACGTCCTCGATGCCGGGGTACTGGACCTTGACCACGATGCACTCTCCGCCCTTGAGACAGGCCTTGTGCACCTGGCCGAGCGAGGCCGACGCGATCGGCTCCTCGTCGAAGGACGAGAAGACCTCGCCCATGGGTCCCAGCTCTTCGGTCACGCGCCTGGCGATGTCCAAAAAGGGGGCCGGAGGGACCTGGTCCTGGAGCTTGGAGAGCTCGTCGGTGTATTCCTCGGGAAGGATGTCGACGCGGGAGGACATAAACTGGCCGATCTTGATGAACATGCCGCGCATCTCGACCATGCGCTCGCGCAGCATGAGCGCATTCCGGGCGTGGAGTCTCCTCATGCGCTCTTTTCTTACGGCGGGAGGGGTGAAGAGGTTCCGGAGGGAAAGAAGCTTGTAGCTCACGAGCACTCTGAGAAACAGGCCCACCCCTTGAAAAAACCTGCCGCGGTAGCGAAATCCCTGCATGTCTGGATTATACCAGATCAGCACCGGGAACGATACAGCGACGCGGCGAACCGCTAAAAACCGGCAGAAAAAGTACGGTGAAGCAGACGCCTTTACAATAATCGGGAACCATGATAGTTTTTAAGCATGAACTTCTGCGCGGAGGACAGGGCGGGATGACGACAAAACCGCAATGGCACCGGCTGAGTCCCGGGGACGCACTGACTGCGCTGGCGACCTCTTTTCAGGGACTGAGCGGCGAGGAGGCGCGGAAGCGCCTGGAGGAACACGGCCCGAACGAACTCAGGGAGCAAAAAATGAATTCTCCACTCATGATGTTTCTCGGGCAATTCACCGATTTTCTGATCCTCCTCCTTATTGCGGCGGCAGCCGTCTCCGGCGTAATCGGAGATTTGTCCGACGCCCTCATGATTTTCGTGATCGTGGTCCTCAATGCCGTGATCGGGTTCAGTCAGGAGTACCGGTCCGAGAAGGCCGTTGCCGCCCTGCGCAGAATGGCCGCCACATCCGCAACGGTTGTGCGGGAAGGGAAACAGAATATCTCGTCCGGGTCTTCGCTCGTACCCGGGGACATCGTCGTCCTTGACGCGGGCAAGGTCGTCCCGGCGGACATGCGGGTTATCGAATCTGCGCACCTTCGCGCCGATGAGTCGGCCCTCACCGGAGAGTCGCTTCCGGTTGAAAAAAACACACAGGCGATTGATCGAGAACCGCTTCCCCCCGGCGACAGAAAAAACATGCTCTTCAAGGGGACTGTCGTCACCTACGGGCGCGGGAGGGGTGTCGTAGTTGCAACAGGCATGGAGACGGAACTCGGTAAAATTGCCGCTGCAATCCAAACCGCGGGCGAGGGAGGGACGCCGCTTCAGAAACGGCTCGCGGCTTTCGGAAGGCGGCTCGCGCATGCAGTGCTGGCAATCTGCGCGGTCATTTTCGCCGCCGGTTTGCTTCGCGGTGAAGACCCGGTCAGGATTTTTCTCGTGGCCGTCAGCCTTGCCGTTGCCGCCATCCCCGAGGCCCTGCCGGCCGTTGTCACCATCTCGCTCGCCCTGGGCGCCCGCGCGATGGCGAAGCGAAACGCCCTTGTCCGGAAGCTTCCCGCAGTGGAAACCCTCGGGGCCGTCACCTATATTTGCGCGGACAAAACCGGCACGCTCACCGAGAACAGGATGGCCGTAACCGAGATGTGGGTGGACGGAAAGGCAGTTCGGAGTAATGAGAAAAATGCAACGTTAAATTCGACGACTCCGCATTTCGCGCCCCACACTCCGCATTCGCTTCTCATGACCGCCCTCGCCCTCAGCAACGACGCCTGCCTCAATGCGTCCGGCGCGTGCATCGGCGATCCCACGGAAGCGGCCCTCTATTCTATTGCCCGCGAGAACGGTTTTGAAAAAGAAAAACTGGAGCAGGACTATCCCCGTGTTGCCGAGATACCCTTCGATTCGGAGAGAAAGCTGATGACGACGGTGCATCGGAGGGCCGGCGCGCCGGACGGGGAGTCAGCGAAGCGCCCGGAGTTCATTGCCTTTACCAAAGGCGCGCTCGAAGCGCTGCTCGAAAGGACGGATTCGATCTTCACCGCGCAGGGTCCGGAACCGATCGACAAAAATCACATCACCGGCCTGCATGACCGGATGGCAGCCGGGGGGCTGCGCGTTATCGGCATCGCGATGCGAACGTGGGACCGCATGCCGGATACGCAGTCGGCCCGCGCCGAGAAAAATCTGACGTTTATCGGCCTTGCCGGCATGATGGATCCGCCGCGTAAGGAAGCGAGGGAGTCGGTCGCGCTCTGCAAGGCTGCGGGCATCACGCCGGTCATGATCACCGGCGACCACCTGCTTACGGCCAGCGTAATAGCCAGACGCGTGGGAATCCTGGAGGGGGAAGATCCGCAGGCAGTCATCACCGGAGGCGAGCTTGCATCGATGCCGATCGAAGAGTTCGAGGGGCGCGTCGAGTCCATCCGCCTGTATGCGCGCGTGGCCCCCGAGCAGAAGCTCAAGATCGTCCGGGCGCTTCAGGGCCGCGGACACGTCGTGGCCATGACCGGCGACGGGGTAAATGACGCGCCCGCGCTCAAGGCGGCCGATATCGGGATTGCCATGGGCGTCACAGGCACGGACGTGGCCAAAGAGGCCTCATCCCTGATCCTCCTCGACGACGATTTCTCCACGATCGTCGGGGCCGCGCAAGAAGGACGGCGGATCTACGACAACATCCGCAAATTCATCAGGTACCTTCTCTCGACGAACTCGGGCGAAATCTGGACGCTTTTTCTTGCGCCGTTCCTCGGACTGCCGGTTCCGCTCGCCCCGATTCAAATCCTCTGGATCAACCTCCTGACCGACGGCCTGCCGGCCCTCGCGCTCTCGGTGGAGCCGGAGGAGGGAAACGTGATGCAGCGCCCGCCGCGGCCCCCCGATGAAAGCGTCTTCGCACACGGACTCGGCGTCCACGCGATATGGGTCGGCCTGCTCATGGCGGCCGTCACGCTCTCGCTTCAGGCCTGGTCGATCCGTGCAGGCGACGCCCACTGGCAAACCATGGTCTTCACCGTGCTCTGCTTCCTGCAGCTCGGCCATGTGCTGGCCATCCGGTCGGAGCGGCAGTCCTTGTTCGCACAGGGGGTGTCGTCGAACAAGCTCCTGCTGGCGAGTGTGGTCATTACCCTCTGCCTCCAGTTTCTGACCGTCTATGTCCCGGCCCTTAATCCGGTGTTCAGGACCCAGCCCTTAAGCGTCGCGGAGCTCCTGACAGTCCTCGTTCTCTCCACAGTCGTGTTCATCGGCGTTGAAATCGAGAAACGCATCAAGCGCTCCCAAAAAACAGCTTGACAAGATCAGCCGGGCGTATCATAATCTGATAAAATTTTAAGAATTTGTGCCGGAGGTGCAAACCGACGTTCATATGCCTTTAACTGACCATAAATCTTGCAGCTCGGACTGAACTCTATCACGGGGAGGTGATGTGAGTGGCGGATCCGCCGTTTGCCTGAAGTGTTTCACCATAGAACAGAAGGTATGTTCGTGATGGATACTCGTTTCAAGGAAAGGGGGACCTCATCAGTATGCAAGAAAAAGCGAAAGGCATGAGTGAAGACTGGTTGGCGGTATGGATCGGCTTGTTCATCTTCATCGTTTCTCTGGGGGCCTTTGTCGGCGCGGACATCCTGAACTGGGGAGTGACCACCGGGGTCTGGACCGACATCTCGAAGGCATTAAAGCCTTTCTCGGCAGGCTGGCTTGGCGGGTTCGGCTCCCTCGTCCTGACCTATCTCGTTCTGCTCGTCGTCATGACCGTCGGCGCCCTGGCGCTCAAGGCCGACATCAAGAATTTCATTATCGGCTTTACCGTCGTATTCTGGATAAGCTACTTCTGCTGGATGCTCGGGAGCTGGGCCAATATTGCGTTGACGACCAAGCCTGATATGCAGAAGTTCGGAATCACCTGGTCGTTAAAGCTCACCCAGGAAGCCGGTTTCATCGTTGCGCTCGTGGTGGGCCTCATTTTCGGTAATTTCGTGCCGTCATTCGGGAACGCGATCAAAGAGGCAGTCCGGCCGGAGTTGTACATTAAAACCGCAATCGTCATCCTCGGCGGCTCCCTCGGCATGATGGCCGCGGAGAAACTGGGTCTTGCCACTGCGGTCATGTTCCGCGGACTCTGCGCCATCGTCGAGGCCTACCTCATCTACTGGGCGCTCGTCTACTTCATCGCACGCAAATACTTCAAGTTCAGCAGGGAATGGGCCGCGCCTCTGGCTTCGGGCATCTCGATCTGCGGCGTTTCAGCGGCCATAGCCACGGGCGGCGCTATCAAGGCACGGCCGGTCGTCCCGATCATGGTCTCTTCGCTCGTCGTGATCTTCGCCGTGGTCGAGCTCATCGTCCTTCCTTTCTTCGCAGAAACGTTCCTGTATAAGGAGCCGATGGTGGCCGGAGCATGGATGGGGCTTGCGGTCAAGACCGATGGCGCGGCCGTGGCCTCCGGAGCCGTTGCCGAAGGGTTGATCCTGGGCAAGAATGCCGCCGAAGGCATCATCTACCAGCCTGAATGGATCAAAAACGCCGCTGCGGTGGTAAAAGTCTTCATCGACGTGTTCATCGGAGTATGGGCGTTCGTGCTTGCCATCATCTGGTGCTCGGTCATCGAGTGCAAGCCTGGCGAAAAGGTTCGTCCTGGCCAGATATGGGACCGGTTCCCCAAGTTCGTCATCGGCTACGTCGTCACCTTCATCATCATTCTGCTCGTCTGCCTGCCCGCGTCCAAAAGCATAACCGCAATGGGCAGCCAAGTCGCTCCGCTTATGAAACAGATTGCCGCTGAAGAGACACAGCTTGCGGCCCTGAACAAGCAAATTGCCGACGAGGAAGCCAGGCTTGCCGCCCTGCCGAGCAAAGACAAGAAAGCCATCGCAGCCCTGAAGGGCCAGATCGCGAACGACAAGGCAGCGGCAGTTCCCCTGGCCGACAAAATCGCAAAAGACAAGGCCCAGCTTGCGCCCCTGAACGATCAGCTCAAGGCGCCGAAGGCGACCATGAACGCAGCGAAGGCGGCGACGGGCGAGGCCAATGTGTTCCGGGGAATCTTCTTTGTCATGACCTTCTTTACGATCGGCCTGGTGTCGAACTTCAAGAAGCTCTGGGAAGAAGGCATCGGTAAACTCGCAGCGGTTTACGTGATCTCGCTTTTCGGGTTCATAATCTGGATCGGCCTGATCATATCCTGGATATTCTTCCACGGAGTCAAACCACCGCTTGCGGGATAGCATGAAACAGTGAAACGTGAGAAGTAAGGACGTAAGAAGTGAAACCTGAAAATTCAGGAGGAAAATACATGGCTGAACAACCGAAATTGGCGGAAGAGTTGAAAAAAATGGAATGGGAGCCGCTCCTTCCCGTGGAGAAGAAGCTCATCGGATGGAGCATCAGTCTCGGCGTCATCCTGCTCGGCATCCTCGTCTGGGTAAGCTACACGTTCTTCCCGACTGGTCATTGAAACTTCGATTGCAATTCCCTGGCGGCGGGCGCATGCCTGCCGCCTTTTTTTTAAGAGGTGAACAACGTGGATTCCGCGACATGGGGAGCCATCAGTTGCGACTGGACGTTCATATCGGGTCTTTTCAGCATCGTCATCATCGATCTTATTTTGGCGGGCGACAACGCCGTGGTCATTGCCATGGCCGTTCGTTCGCTTCCGAAGGACCGGCGCAGGAAGGGCATCATCTACGGCTCCGCAGCGGCCGTTTTGCTGCGCGTCGTGCTCACGTTTTTTGTAGCAAAGTTTTTGTCCATAAACTACGTCAAGCTTGCGGGCGGCATCGTCATCCTTTGGATCGCGGTCAAACTCTTCATCGAGGACGAAGAAGCCGCGGTCGCCCACAAGGAGGCCTCCACGCTCTGGCACGCGGTCCGGATCATCGTGATCGCCGACATCACCATGGCCCTCGACAATATGCTTGCCGTGGGCGCCGCCTCGCACGGGAACCTGTACCTGCTCCTTTTCGGGCTGGGGCTCAGCGTCCCCTTCATCGTGTTTACGAGCGGTCTCTTGTCCATGCTCATGGAAAAGTTCCCGATCATTATCACGATCGGCGCGGCGCTGCTGGGCAAAATCGGGGGCGAGATGATCATCACCGACCCCATCATCGTCCGGTTTTTCGCGCCAACCAGGCTGATCGCCTATTCTGTTGAAATTGCGTTCGCCGCCGGGGTGATCGTCGTCGGGAAGGTCTTGTTAAAGCGGGACCTGGCGAAGCAGTAACGAAAGCGTCGAATGAGACCGAAGACTTTCACCACGAAATCACGAAGGTCACAAAGTAATCAAGTATTTTCTTTGCGTCTTGGCCTGCGCCCTGCACTTGCCTGTGGCCATGATTACGCGAGTACAGGCTGCGAAAACGCCGCCATAAACGAGTGCAGGGCGTGTCTTTAAGATAGGTTTTTGGCTTTGCTCAGTTGACCGCCATCATCTAAAATAATCCGGTTCATCCTTTTGGAGGTCGCTTTGAAAAAACTCCTCATTTGCTTCATTCTTCTGCTGAGCGCTTCTCCCCTATTCGCCAAGTTCGACCCTGCTTTCACCTGGACAACGCTCGAAACGCCGCACTTTTATATTCACTTTCACCAGGGGGAAGAGGAGATCGCGAAGCGCGCAGCGGTGATCGCCGAGGACGCGCACGCCCGGCTCTCGCCGCGCATCCAGTGGGAGCCGAAGAGCCGCACGCATGTGGTCCTCGTGGACGCCGTAGACGCCTCGAACGGCCTGACCACGGTCTTTCCTTATAACCTTATCACGCTGTACATTACGCCGCCCGTGGGAGAACCTGGCTTCGGCACCATGGCCTACGACGAGTGGATGCGGGTTTTAATCACGCACGAATACACCCATATTCTTCATCTCGACATGGTCCGCGGACCGACGTCCGTCCTCCGGGACATTTTCGGCAGGATCTACTTTCCGAACGCATTCGAACCCGTCTGGATGATCGAGGGCCTGGCCGTGTATGAAGAGACCGAGCAGACTTCCGGAGGCCGCGGCCGTTCGCCCGGGTCAGAAGCGGTCATCCGGATGGCAGTGCTCGAGGACCGATTCCCGCGCCTGGGACAGGCAGCGGTATTCCCTGACTTCTGGCCCGCCGGACAGGTGCCGTATCTTTTCGGCGAAAGCTTCACCCGCTTCATTGCCGAAAAATACGGCAGGGAAAAGCTCGCCGACATTTCTGTACGATACAGCTACTACGGCGTGCCCTGGTTCGTCGATTTGAACGGCCGTCGGACCCTGGGCAAGTGGTACAGCGACCTCTGGGACGAGTGGCAAAACGAACTGAAAACACGCTATGCAAAAATACGCGATGAGCTGCGCGAAAAAGGACTGACTGATTCACTTCCCCTCACCAGGCGCGGCTACCTGAACAGCTTCCCCGGCTTCTCGCCGGACGGGAAGCGCATCGCCTACGTTGTCGAGAACGCCGACGAATTTCCGGGCATTTACGTAATGAACAGCGACGGCACGAACGACCGCAAGCTCGTCGAAAACACGACCGCGGGGACATCCTCAGGCGGGAGCATTGCCTGGAGCCCGGACGGAAACCGAATCTATTACACCAAGTTCGACGTGCAGAAGAACGTAAACCTCTACAACGACATCTACTATTACGATCTCCGGAAAGGCAAGGAAGTGCGCGTGACGAGAGGGGTCCGTGCGCGCGACCCGTATCCATCGCCGGACGGGAAAAAGCTCGTCTTCGTTGCAAACAGGCTGGGCCGGACAAGGCTCGCCGCGCTCGATCTTCCTTCCGGAAACAATCAGCTTGGAGAAAAAGACCTTGTCTACCTCACGGACGAGAGCATGAACCAGTACGAGACCCCTCGGTACAATCCGGACGGGGCCATGATTGTTGTCGGCGTATGGCAGCCGGGCGGATACAAGGACATCTGGGTCCTTGACAGCGGGGGTAGCAAAATCGAAGAGCTGATGCACGACCGCGCCATCGACGGGGGCGCGGCCTGGAGCCCTGACGGAAAGACCATTTATTTTGCCTCGGACAGGACGGGCATCTTCAACCTCTACGCCTGCGAACTTGCGTCGAAAAAAATATATCAGATCACGAATGTGCTCGGCGGCGCGTTTACTCCGGCGCCTTCGCCTGACGGGAAAACGATTGCATTCTCTTCTTATAGCTCGACAGGGTTCGACATTCATACGCGGTCTGCGGGCCCTGCCGCGTGGAAGACCGCGCCGCCGTATCAAGACCCCTATCCGGTCGTGGCGCATGCCGACAAGCCGGTGGAAGCGAAAACGAGCGGCTACAATCCTCTCCCGACGCTCCTTCCGCGGTTCTGGATTCCCTGGTATGGCTACAGCGAGGAGAGCCGGGACCTTTTCGGATTCCTGACCTTCGGCCAGGACGCTGTCGAACGCCACTCCTATATGCTGACCGGCCTCTACAGCCCCAAGACCTACCGCAAATGGTACGCCTTCAGCTATGCGTATGACGGATTGTATCCGACCTTCCAATTCGCGGCATCGGATGTTGACAGGACATTCAGCGACCTGCTTTTTGATCCGACGGCAACGAAGGATTATGTGCAGCGGCAGAGAACCATCGGCGCGTCTCTTACGTTCCCCCTTCTCAAAATGCAGAGCCAGCACGAGCTGGTCATCGGCTACCGGAGACAGCATATCTCGGCCCTTACCCGCCTCCCGCCCTGGCCCGGTTACAGCGGCCCGGTGCCTGCGCAAGGCGATCTTACTTCAGGGCGCGTCAGCTATCTGTTCAACAGCGCCAGGCGATACGGCTTTTCCATCAGCCCCGAGGAGGGCAGGACCATCGAACTCGGGTATGAACGGTTCGACAAGTCGCTCGGGGGTGATTTCAACATCACCAAGTACACCGCGGACTGGCACGAGTACATCAATTTCCCCTGGAAGCACCATGTGCTCCTGGCCAGGGCCTTCGCCGGCGCATCTTCCGGCGAGGTGATTCCGCAGGGGGCCTTTCAGATAGGCGGCGACAACCCCGGAGACGTCACCATCCCGGTTGACGAAGAGTCTGTATATTTGCGGGGATACAAAATCAACGCCTTCCGCGGCAGAAAGGCCGCGCTCGCAAGCCTTGAGTATCGCTTCCCCATCACGGACATCGAAACAGGGTGGAGCAACACCCCCGTCTTTCTTCGGCGCCTCCACGGAGCGGCCTTTGCCGAGGCCGGCAACGTCTGGGACAACGCATTCCGCAGTTCGGAGTTCAAGCGCGCCATCGGCGCCGAGCTGCGGCTCGACACGGACCTCGCGTACTATTTGCCCATTACGTTTCGGCTCGTCATAGCAAAAGGCCTGGATGACAAAGGCGAGTCGCAGTTCTATCTATCGCTTTGGATGCCGATGGTGTTTTAAAGCTTCCCCTCCTATGCTATAGTTAAGCAAAGGGTAGTAGGAGCCGAAACAATCGAGGCGATTGAATACGGCTGGGGGTCCTCCCGGTAAAAGTTTTCACCCGCGAGGTGACTCATGATACTCGTAACCGGCGGCACCGGATTTGTCGGCAGTCATCTCCTCCCTCGCCTCCGCAGGGAAGGCGTTCCCGTGCGCGCGCTCGTGAGAAATGGCGCAAAAGCGCAGGCGCTTGCTGAACCGGGCGCTGAGGTCGTCGAAGGGGACATCGCGGACGCGGACGCGGTTGAAAAAGCTGCGGCTGGCTGCGACCGCGTTATTCATCTCGTGGGCATCATTCAGGAGGCCGCAGGCGCTACCTTTCAGGGCGTGCATGTCGAGGGGACGCGCAACGTCCTTGAGGCGGCGAAAAAAGCCGGCGCGCGCCACTTCTTCTACCAGAGCGCGCTCGGCACGCGGCCCGGAGCGAAGAGCGCTTATCACAGAACCAAGTGGGAGGCCGAAGAACTCGTCCGCGCAAGCGGCGTTCCGTATACGATTTTACGACCCTCGCTCATCTACGGACCCGGCGACCAGTTTACGATCAGGCTCTCGGACATGATCAGGCTGTCTCCCATCCTGCCCGTCATCGGGCCGGGAAAGGCGAAGGTCCAGCCCATCTTCATCGAGGACGTGGTTTCCTGCATCGTGAAGGCGGTGACGAGCGAGTCATTTTTCAATGAAATATACGAGATCGGCGGGCCTGAGCAGATGACGTATGAAGAGGTGGCGGCCGCGATAGCCGAGGCCATGGGCGTGCAGCGGCCGACGGTCCACGTGCCGCTCTTCTTCATGAAGACGGCTGCGCGATTCTTCGAGGCAGCGCTTCCCAAACCGCCGTTGACGACGGACCAGCTCATTATGCTTCAGGAGGACAACGTCTGCAGCATGCGCGACCTGCGGGACGCTTTCGGAATCGAGCCGGTGCGGTTCCGCGAGGGCATCAGGAAATTTATCACTGGGAAGTAGGCAGCCAGCAACCTGCCAGGGCAGGTGTTACAATTGCTGGTCCACTTCCTCGTAGACCAGGCGCGTGACATCACGAACCACCTTGATTAACTGGCCGACATCGTCTCCCCGCGCCATGACGCCCAGGAGAAAAGGACGATTCGGGAAGTAGATAATCCCGAATTCGTGAAACTGGTACAGTTTTGTCGTCTCCCCGTCTTTCACGACATCGATCATGCGCTCTCCGTGCTTGCCCGCAATATCGATGTTCGAGGGAATGCCCGAGGCCATCCCGTCCCGGAATGTTGACTTGGAAAGATAGCGAAGGGCCTTTTCCGACAAATCTTCCGAAAGATAGGACGCATTGTACAGGACGCGATAAAACGAGGCAAAGGCGCTCAATGACATGGAATCATCCGGCCGCTGAGGATCGTACTCGACGTTCAGGTCTTTGAATACCTTGTCCAGCCTGCCCGCCGGGAGGCTGGCGTTCAGGAGCGCATAGGCCGCGGGGTCGTCATAGGCGATCATTCTGAAGATGAGGTCGTTCACCGTATAGCGTTTGCCGGACGCGAGTTCATACCCGGACTTGATCTTCGGCTCCGCCAGCGGTTCCTTCCCCGTATAGAGCAGGGCCTTCCGCAGCACCAGCGGGTTCGATTCCGACCATTTGAAATAAGCGATCATGAGCGGCAGTTTCAAAAGGGCCTTGGGCGAAACCGTGACGGATTCGCCGATGCCGAAGCGGTTGCCGTTGATCAGGTCGCGAAAATAGAAAGAAATTGCCGTGGCGTCGCCCTTCTTCAGCCGGTCTTCAATAAACGCGTTCACTTTATACCGGAAGGGCTTCAACTCCTTATTGGAATTGCTTTTCCCCTCGTTTTTCGATCCCAGTGAGGTCCTGATGAACTTGAACGTCCCCTCGGCCCCCTCGGGCGAGGTCTCGCCCCTTCCCCCGGCAAGCGGCGTGAACATTCCCATGCCGGCGCCGATGAAGACGCCGAGCGCAAGGGAGCCCGCAAGCAGGGTCAGCAGCAGGGAACGGCTGATCGATATTTTTTTCTCTTTCTCGGAATGATATTCTGCCATATATTCGCTCAAATATTATCATTAATGTACTACGATTCCGGGAGAAAAACAATAGGTTATCTGGGTTGGGCCGAAGAGGAAAAGCGGAAGGATTGGAGAGAAGAACTGGCAGTTCAAATTATTGTAATCTACTTCACTTCTTTTTTCCCCGATATTTGTTAGACTTGACTATACTTAAACAAGGCCCGTTGCGCTTCCGGGCAAAAAGAGGAAAACGTGCAGACAGTTATATTTACCGACCTTGACGGCTCGCTCCTGCACCCGGCCACATACTCCTTTAACGAGGCGCTGCCGGCCCTGAAATTAATCAGGGAAGGAAACATACCCCTTGTGCTTTGCTCC
>DASWAB010000294.1:0-5454 GCA_036391375.1 Nitrospirota bacterium | reverse complement strand
GGCGCTGCGCCCGGCCGCTGCGGCATTGCCGGCTGAGCGGGCTGGCGGGGTTGCTGAACTTCGCGGGGCGCCCGTTCCCGTTCCGTAATCTGACGCCGCATGCGCTCCCGCTCCTCAGACGGCATGATAACGATCGGTTGACGCGGCTTGACTTGGGGCGGAACAACCGCGATGTTGGCCGTGGAACGCTGCACCGGCTGGGTAAAGGGGTTCTCCGCGATTTTCGCCGGGATGCGCCTGCCGGTGCCGAACGTATCCCGCTGCACGACCACGACTGAATTGTTCACTCCGGCATTGATGTATCTTCGGTTCACCACGACGGTGTTGACATTGACCGTGGAGATGTTCCTGCTCCAGGGACCGTAATAGCCGTACCCGTAGTAAGTCTCACCGGGAGCGAGCGGCACCCATGCCACGTAGCTCGGCGTCACGACCCAGCCGACATACCCGGGCCCCCAGTAGACGGCGCCCGCGGTGGGAGGCACCCAGCTCCATCCGAGGGATGCGATTGAAACCCAGCGGCCATAATGACTCGGGGCCCAGCACCAGGGGTCATAGGAAATCCAGACGTAATTGCCGCGGATCCAGACCCAACTGCCTACCGAGTAGGGGGACCAGCCGGCCGCGACCGCCGTCGGGGTCCAGACATAGCCATAAGCTGAGGCGTACACCCAGCGGCCGTTCTCGTCGAAATCGGAAGAGTATTCATGAAGCTCGTCGGGCAGATAGCGGGAGCTCTCGCCCCACGCGGTCAGACGCCGGTCCCGGTCCGTGTTCCATTGCTCCCATTCATCCGGCGAGGCGATAGGGGCGAGGTCGGCGTAGTCTTCACCGCGGATCGCCAGCGTATTGCCTGCGCTCACGCGCGTTGCGCCTTCCCGGTTCTCCGCATAGGCGTAGCCTTTGAGCACCGATACCTCAACCATGCCGTCCTCGGTCACGTCCACGAGCATAATGGAGTTATCGTAACTGCGGATGGATGATTGCGGCGTGTCGACCTGCACGGTACGAATCCCGCCGCGGCGGTTGTTGATGTAGAGGTGACCCCGATCAAGATAGAACTGCGCCGAATCGGGCGCGATGCTCAGAATATCCAGCGCGGTGTTCCCGTCCGCCCGCACGTAGACCCCGCCCCGGATCTGAAGTTCGGCCTTGCTGTCTTCTGCCGTCCAGACGCGGTCTCCCTCATACAGCGGCAGATTGATCGTGGCGGGCGTCCAGTCCGTGATGTCCTTGATCATGACCTGCACGTCCCCGTCGATCAGGCTCAGGCGTATCAGCCCGGAATCATTGGAAAAGGCCAGGGCCGGATACAGCAAAAGCAGGATAAAGACGAAAAAACCATATTTATTCAACAGACGCATGGCAATCCTCCTTCGTCAGAATGTGCTCCTATTCTACCTTATTTGACAATCATTTGTCCAACTGGTTGAACACGAAGCGCACTATATTTGAACAGCCCTTGACTTTTAAGCGATACAAGATAAAAATTGTAGCATGAACTGGAAAGTCTTCTTCCTTTTGACGCTCCTGGTTCCCGCCATGACGGCGGGCATGGTCCGCGAGGCCGGTGTTCTGCGGGTGGATGACGGCAGGATGGTCCCGTTCGAGCGTATGGCCCGGGATTTGAAAAAAGCGAACATCGTTTTTGTCGGGGAGGTCCATGACGTCCCGGAGCATCACCGTCTTGAACTCGATATCATCAGGGCGCTGCATGAGTCCGGCGCGCCGCTGGTCATCGGACTTGAGATGTTCAAGGCAGACAGCCAGGGCGCGCTCGACGCGTGGATCGGCGGGAAATCTACCTTGGAACAATTTCTGCCCGTTTACTATGACAACTGGCGCGAGCCGTGGCCGTTATATCGCGATATTCTCCTCTACGCCCGGGAGCACCGGATCCCGGCGATAGGCCTTAATATCCCGGATGACATCGCGGAAACCGTTTCCCGGAAGGGT
This sequence comes from Nitrospirota bacterium, assembly GCA_036391375.1. GTDB lineage: Bacteria > Nitrospirota > UBA9217 > UBA9217 > UBA9217 > DASWAB01. The sequence goes on along the minus strand of DASWAB010000294.1, from coordinate 3,498 downwards.
TTTGCATTTTTGAGCGACGAGCAGAAAAAAAGGCTGCCGCCGGGCATCAGTTGCACGCTCGATCAGACGTACATGGATTTCATCAAAAGGGCGTATGCCGGACATCCCGGTGAAGGGAAGGGAGACCGGCGGTTCATCCGCTTTTGCGAGGCGCAAATGGTGTGGGATAAAACCATGGCCTGGCGTATCGTTGAATACCTGAAGAAAAATCCCCGCAGGACCGCGGTGGTCCTCGCCGGCGTCGGCCACGCATGGAAACGGGGCATTCCCGGGCAAGTGGCGAAACTATCGAAGCTGACGTATTCGGTCGTCATGCCGGAAGTGCCTGATCAGATCGAACTGAAAACCGTGACCCTTCATGACGCGGACTTCGTGGTGCTGGACTGAGCCGGGCGTCAATTGCATCCTTCCACCAGTTTTCTGAGCCGGACGCCGGTATTCACGCCGTCTTTTACCACATACTTCACTTCAGCCTTGTCACCCTCCTTCACGCGGGAAAGCATGCCGGCATTCGCCATGACCACGGTGACCGGCGCGCCCTCTTTCGGCTGGATGGTAACGCTCGCCGAGGCGGTATCTATCTTTTTTACTTCTCCCCTGATTTTGAGCTCTTCCTGCGCGAACACGGCTGCGCTCAGCGAGAGGACAGCCGCAACGATCGCGAGATAAAAGATTTTTCTCTTCATTTTTCCTCCCCCCTTTGTCGGGTGTTTTGTTATTTGATCTTTTTGACGAATTCCTCGATCGGCAGGGCGGGGAGGGTGACGAGTTCCACCGAGCCCCGGGACCCGATCTCGACCGACATTTTCATGACCGTCTGGTTGTCCGGCGCTTCCACTACGTTTAAGAAATCATACTGGCCGAGCAGCGCGTACTGTTTGTGGATCTTCACGCCCATGGCTTCGATCTCGCGGTTTACTTCCATGATCCGTTCGGGCTTCTGCTTGATGGTCCTGCGGCCCTCGTCCGTCAGACTGCTCAGGATTACGTAGTACGGCATGGCTTCCTCCTTTTCGCTTTTCATGAAATAATTTATAGAGAAGACTTTGGAACAGGGGACCCCGTCCTTATTTCAATTATAGCCTCTTTTGGCGCATTTGCCGGGGCGGCCAAGAAGCTTTATTGACATTGTGATGATAATTTCTTAGAATACGCGTAAACGTGCAGGGGATTTCAGCCGGGTAAAATCGGGAGAGGCAGGTACATGATAAAAAAGGCTGCATGGGTCATTGTCTCCCTCATGGCCGCCGCATCGATCTCGGTCGTCGCGGGGGCAGTAAACCCCGGTGAGAAGATAAACGCCCTCTGGATCGTCGCGGCCACGGCCTGTTTCTATGTGATCGCCTACCGGGTGTACGCATCGTTCCTCGCGGCAAAGGTGCTGTCTCTCGATCATGCCCGCCAGACGCCCTCACACGCCCTCAAAGACGGAGTCGATTACCACCCCACCAACAAATGGGTCCTTTTCGGCCATCATTTCGCCGCCATTGCAGGCGCCGGGCCGCTCATCGGGCCGATGCTCGCGGCGCAGTTCGGCTATCTTCCGGGTTTCCTCTGGATCCTGATCGGCGCGGCCCTCGGCGGCGCGGTGCATGACATGGTGATTTTAGCCGCATCGGTCAGGAGAAACGGATGCTCACTTGCGCAGATCGCCAAAGAAGAGATCGGTCCCGTGGGGGGACTCGCCGCTTCCCTCGCCATCATCTTTATCATCATCGTGGCCCTTGCCGGGCTCGGCCTCGCGGTCGTGAACGCGCTTACGAAGAGCCCCTGGGGGACGTTCACCATCGCGGTCACGATCCCGATCGCGCTCTTTATGGGGCTCTATCTCTACCGTCTCAGGCCGGGAAAAGTGGGCGAGGTGAGCGCCGTCGGTTTCATTCTGCTGCTTTTGGCCGTGTTTGCCGGACGCTTCATTCCCGGATCTTTTCTGGAGCCGTTTTTCAGCCTCACCAAAAACCAGCTTGTGCTCTCGATCGCGGTCTACGGCTTCATCGCCTCGGTCCTGCCGGTCTGGATGCTGCTCTGCCCCCGCGACTATCTTTCCACGTATATGAAGATCGGCACGATCGCGCTCCTCGCCGTAGGCGTCGTCTTCCTCGCCCCGGTGATCCAGATGCCCGCGGTCACGCGCTTCGTTGACGGCGGCGGGCCGGTCATACCGGGAAAACTCTTCCCCTTCATGTTCATCACAATCGCCTGCGGCGCGATTTCCGGTTTCCACGCCCTTATCTCGTCCGGAACGACCCCCAAGATGATCATGTCGGAGAAGGACATTCCGGTCATCGGGTTCGGCGCGATGCTCGCGGAGGGCTTCGTCGCCATGATGGCGCTTGTCGCCGCGACCGTGCTCATCCCCGGGGACTATTTCGCCATCAACTCCAGGCTCTCGTTCGAGGCGCTCGCGGCCATGGGCTTCCCTGTTTCGCGGGTGAGGGAGCTTTCCGCCATGGTCGGGACCGATGTCGTCGGCAGGCCGGGGGGCGCGGTCTCGCTCGCCGTGGGCATGGCCTCGATCCTTTCAGGCATCCCGGGCATGAAGGGCCTCATGGCCTACTGGTACAACTTCGCGCTCATGTTCGAGGCGCTCTTTATCCTGACAACCGTGGACACCGGCACGCGCGTGGCCCGGTTCCTGCTGCAGGAGCTCGGCAGCCGCTTCTACAAGCCGCTTGCGAAGCCGCGCTGGATGCCGGGTATCATCGCCACGAGCTTCCTTGTCGTGGCGGCCTGGGCATACCTCATCCACTCCGGCAGCATCTCGACGATCTGGCCCATGTTCGGCGTCTCGAACCAGCTCCTCTCGGCCATCGCCTTCGGCGTGGGCACCACGGTCATCATAAAATCGGGAAAAGTGAAATACGCCTGGACCACGTTCATTCCCATGCTGTTTATGTTTCTGACCACGCTCACCGCGTCGTGGGAATTGATCGGGTTCTTCCGCGACAAGGCGCGGAAGGCCGCGTCCGTTGCGGAGGCGTTTACCTTCAAGGCAGATGCGTTCCTCGTCCTGCTCATGGCCGCGCTCGCGGTTATCTCGCTTGCCGACATGCTGTACGCATGGTACGGCCATCTTTCGGGCGCGCGGGAAGCGCCGCCGGGGGAGGCGGCAGGGTAACGCGCCGCGGAGGGCGGGAGCTGTCCGGTCCTTTAAGGACTGAGCCGTAAACTGCGAAGAAAGCGATATGAAAAAAATATTGATTGTGGACGATGACGCCGAGCTTCGATCGAGCTTCGGCGAGGTGCTGAGGGCGGAAGGATATCTGACGACAGACACTGCCTCGCCGATTGAGGCGCTCGAGATGGCCGGCGCGCAGGAGTTTGATGTCGTGCTCCTGGATTTCATGATGCCGGAGATGAACGGCATGGACGCCCTCATTGCTTTAAAAAAGCTGAGACCGAAGATAAAGGTAATCATGATGACGGCCTTTGCGAGCGTGGAGAACGCCGTGGAGGCCGTGAAAAAAGGCGTGAGCGATTACCTGCAAAAGCCGTTTA
>DASWAB010000293.1:0-2930 GCA_036391375.1 Nitrospirota bacterium | reverse complement strand
ATAACGGCCGGTCATGCGCTATGATATTTTCCCATGACCGCCGGCGGGATCGCGCTCAACGGCAGCACGATATCCACGGCGTTCAGCTCGATCGCTTTTTTCGGCATGCCGAAAACAACGCACGACTCCTCGTCCTGGGCGATGGTGTACGCTCCCGCCTCCTTCATCTCGAGCATGCCCCTGGCCCCGTCATCCCCCATGCCGGTCATGATCACGCCGAGCGCGTTTTTTCCCGCGTAGCGCGCCGCCGATCGGAACAGAACGTCCACCGACGGGCGGTGCCGGCTCACGAGAGGCCCGTCCTTGATCTCAACGTAATAACGCGCGCCGCTTCGCTTGAGCAGCAGGTGGTGGTTTCCCGGCGCGATGAGCGCCCGCCCGCGGATGACCGTATCGTTGTTTTCCGCCTCCTTGACCGAGATCCCGCAGATGCCGTCGAGTCGCGCCGCGAAGGCCTTTGTGAAGTTTTCGGGCATGTGCTGGACGATCACGATGCCGGGGGCGTCGAGCGGCATGGCCTGGAGGAAATTGCTCAGCGCCTCGGTTCCCCCCGTGGACGCGCCGACCACCACGACCTTGTCGGTCGTGCGCAGCATCGCCTCAGACCGCAGCGTGCCCTTAGCGAGGATCGCGTCGGCCGTCAGTTTCGGGACAACGCTCCTGCGCGTCTCCGCAATGCGCCTTATTCTTGCGAACGAGGCAGCTTTCACGGCATCGCAGACCCGCACCTTCGACTCCTCAAAGAACCGCTTGGTCCCTATCCTCGGCTTCAGGATGATCTCGACTGCGCCATACTCAAGCGCCCTGAGCGCCGTTTCCGAGCCCTCTTCCGTGAGGCTCGAACAAATGACTACCGGGATGGGGCGCTGCGTCATGATCTTCTGGAGAAACGTAATGCCGTCCATGCGCGGCATTTCCACGTCCAGGGTGATGACGTCGGGCACCTCCCGCTGGATCTTGTCTGCGGCGATGTAGGGATCCGACGCCGCTCCCATGACTTCGATATCGCGATCCGACGACAGGACCTCCTCGAGCGCCTTCCGGACGACTGCGGAGTCATCGACAATGAGGACCCGTATTTTTTTGGACATCGGTAAAACCTCTTCCGGAACGGCAGGCGGACACGTTTTTTCGCTCCGGCTGCGCGCCCTCACGGAGCCTATTCGCCCTTCGGCCGGTGCAGACGCTTCAGCAACACTTCCCCGGTGCGCGTATTAAAAAAAATCTTCCGGCCCTGAAGCCCCCCCACATCAATAACGCGCAGCTTCAGGCCCTCGTCTTTCAGGATCTGTTTTGCCGTCGTGACGTTCTGTCTTCCAATCGAGGCGATCCCCGGCAGCTCGATGGTCCTGGTAAACATGTCGGCGCCGCCAAAGCATTTTATCTCGATTTCGCTCCGTTTGACCTTATGCCTGTCGAAGAGCTGCACCATCCTGCGAATGGAGCAGTCCACGTACCTGAACCCTTCAAGACATTCGCCCTGGCAGTCTTTCTTCCGGGGGCCGCACTTCGGCAGGAGCCCGTGACAGATGCTCCCGAGGCCCCGCCGGCGGTTGAACATCGTAATCGATAGGCATGACCCGAGTACCGTCACAATCAGTGTCGGCTGCTTTGCAAAATACATATCCCCGGGCTTGAGGTAAACGACGGGGAGGTCCCGGTCAGTCAGATTCATGTAACCTTTCTGTAGATAGTGGACGCGCACCGGATGAGCGGCAGGTCAAACCCCTGCACCGTCTCCGAGTGCCCCAGAAAGAGGTACCCCCCCCTCTTCAGATAACGGCACAACCGGCCCAGAAGGGCGTACTGCTTCTCCCGCGGGAAATAGATCATCACGTTGCGGCAAAAAATCGCGTCGAGCGGGGCGGTTGCTATCGAATAATATTTGTCCATGAGATTAACCCGCTGGAGTTGGACAAGCGGCCGCAGCCCGGGCGCGACCCGGACCCGCGCCTTGCTCCGGTCCTTGCTGCGCAGGAAATACTTTTGCTTCAGATGAAAGGGGATCATCGATATCTGGTCTTCGTCGTAGATCGCGAGCCGCGCCTTTTCGAGGACCTTTGTGGAAATGTCCGTGGCGGCGATGTCGAACCGGAAGCCGGGGCACCGGTCGGCAAACTCGCTCAGCACGATCGCGAGGGTGTAGGGCTCTTCGCCCGAAGAACAGCCCGCGCTCCAGACCGCAAAGCGCGAGCTGCCGTCCGCTCTGCACCGGTACACGAAGTCGGGGAGCGCCTGCTCGGCAAGGAACGAAAAATGCACCGGCTCGCGGAAGAACTCGGTTTTGTTCGTCGTCACGGCGTCGATCATGTGAATAACTTCACCGGCGCCCTCCGGAACAGTAAACAGAAAATCGCAGTACTCGCGAAACGAGCCGATCCCCAGCGTTCTGAGCCGCTTTTGCAGACGGGACTCAAGGAGGGTTTTCTTGGCCGGCGGCATTTTGATGCCGCAGTGATCAAAGATATACTCGCTCAGGCGCTCAAAATCTTTTTTCGCGAGTAATTTCGCAGTTTCACTGTAGGTCATGACTTCACTCATAGCGTTCCATCACCCGCGGGCACTGCCCGGCCGGGGTGCCGGTGTCGTGACAGGGTCCGGGAGAACCTCAGACGTTCGGAGTTCCTTGACCCTTGTCCCCGGACCCTTGACCCTGGTTTATTAAAACTTCTCATACTCCACGTCCCGCGCGTCGCCGCCTTTTAACGCATCATGCCCCAGGTTCAGTGCCACGCCGGGACGTCTGATCGGAGCTGCAGGAGCGCCAAGCCTGGGTTTCTGCGCCAAGTGCGCGGCATGCATGAGCTGCGTGACGCGACGGTCGCGGGATGCGCCATTATCTCCCACCCTGAAAAACGCTATTGAGTTCTGAAGCTGCTCGGACTGCGACGACAATTCCTCCGCCGTCGATGACATTTCTTCCGCAGCGC
>DASWAB010000292.1:0-2839 GCA_036391375.1 Nitrospirota bacterium | reverse complement strand
AGCGCCTCGTTCAGCAGGATTTCGGTGTTCCCGCCTGCGCGCGGGCTGCCGTTGAATGCGATGATCTTCAATCCGCTATTCCGCCCTTTTAAACGCCTGCCTTCGGGCTCTGCAGACGGGACACTCGTCCGGGGCCCCGCCTTCCGCGGTGTAGCCGCAGACCTGGCAGACGTAATAATCGGGAGCGGCGCCCTTGCCGAGGCTGTCGAGCGCGTTCTGATAGAGCGCCGCGTGGACCTTTTCCACCTCGTTCGCCAGATGAAAACTCCTGAGCGCCTTGTCCTGCGCTTCCGCTTTGGCATCGGTGATCATCCGGGGATACATGTTCTGGAATTCGTAGGATTCGCCATTGATCGCGGCCATGAGGTTTTCTCTCGTCGATTTCACGGCGCCGAGTTCTTTTAAATGGTTGTGGGCGTGAATGGTCTCCGCGGCTGCGGCGGCCCGGAAAAGTTTCGCCGCCTGCCTGAAGCCCTCCGCCTCCGCTTGCTTCGCAAAAGCGAGGTATCTCCTGTTTGCCTGCGATTCGCCGGCGAAGGCGTCTTGCAGGTTCTGCTCCGTCTTTGTCATGGTTGTTGACTCCTTTCTATTTTACGCGTGATTCAACTGCGGACCAGTTGATGTTCCTGAAGAACGCCTCGACATAATCCGCCCGCTTGAGGCCGTAATCGAGCATGAAGGCGTGCTCGAACACGTCCATGATCAGCAGGGGAGCGCAGCCCGCGGGATGCGAAACATCGTGCTCATTCACCCAGAAATTGATGAGCCTGTTCGCCGACGTATCCTCGTACAGGACCGCCCAGCCGATGCCGCGCATGGCGCCCGTGGCCCTGAAGTCCTTTTCCCACGCCTCGTAGCTTCCGAAGCTTTCGGCAGTCTTTTTCGCGAGCCTGCCGTTTTTATCGATCCCCCCTCTGCCGCCCAGGTTCTCGAAATAGTATTCATGGAGCCGCATGCCGTTGAACTCCCATCCCAGCCTGCGCTTGAGTTCGGCGAATTCCGGCGTCGCGGTCCTGCCGTCTTTCGCCATCTGGTCGAGCGTGTCGAGCGCCTTGTTGGTATTGGTCACATACCCCTGATACAGGGTAAAATGGTTTTTGAGGAGGGTCTCGCTGAATCCCGCCATCCCGATGAGCGCCGCATAGTCCTTTGCCGTGTAAGGCATAATCATTTCCTCCGATTGGGTTTAATTTGCAGCAATTGAAACAAGTATAGCAGAGAAAAAAAGAAAAATTTCGGGCAGGCACTCCGGTTTTACGATTGCACGGGCTCTCCCTGGGAGGCCCTTCTCCATCCCGCCCGCGCAAGACGCTCCATCCGCTTGATGCCCCAGGACCTGATTTCCTCGAAGTAGCGCTTACGGTCTGTCTTGGCGAGCTGCAGCAGCCCTTCGCGCTCTTTGAGGGAATCGATATGGTCCGTCGGCGTAATGCCCCGCCAGGTGCAATAGCCCTCGTCGAATATGAACTCGGGCGTCACCCCGCGGGCAGAAGCGGCCCTTTGCAACAGGAAACGGGCGACATCCATGTCGTAAACAATCAGCCAGCCGTTGTCCCCGATCATGGTCACCGGGTCGAAGGGGACCCCGATCGAGCACGATGGGCAATACAGCCTGGTGACTGTTTCAAAAGGGAGGATGTCGTCCTTAAAATGAAAGCTTGCGTGGTTTTTACCGCAGAAACATTTGGCGCTATGATCTATGCACATGTGAAGCCTCCCTGACAGGTTTGTTTTGATTCTTTTTGCATTCCGGACAGATCCCGTAAAACTCGACAAGGCTTTTTACGACCGTAAAATCCCGTTTTGCGGATGCGGGCAGTTCAGGCAGGTATTCGTCGGGCCCATCAACGATCTTCTTGCAGAAAATGCAGATCAAATGACTGTGAGGGCCGGTATTCGGATCGTACCGTTTCTTGCCCGGATCAATCGTCAGCTCGAGGACGCGCTCCCGCCGCGCGAGCGCGGAAAGCGTATTGTATACCGTCGCCAGCGACATGGTGGGAAATTTCCTGTGCACGGCCCGGTAAATTTCCTCAGCGGAGGGGTGCTTCTTGTTCCCCTTGAGGTAGTCCAGGATGGCAAGCCGCTGGGGCGTCAGTTTGAGCCCTATGTCCCGGTAGTTTTCCATAGTGAGTATTGGATAAGAATGATTATAATTTAAAAAAATTATTTGTCAATAATTATTATTGAATAAATATCCCCCTTGTGCCGCCAGGTTTCTCTAAATAACCATCCCGGACGGCATGCCTATTAATTAATCACATGCCTAAAAAATCAGCTTGCCTGCATAGAAGAAGAGCAGCAAGCCTGCGGCATCGCCCATATTAGAACAATAAAATCAATGCGTTTATCAGGGATTTTCAGCCGATATGAGTGGCATGGGCCTTGCTATTCAATCTTCAAGAATGAATGCGTCCGAAAGCCCTGCGGATACTGGAAGACAGTGATACTGAAAGGAGGGGGATTGAGATGAAGCTTCTGAAATGCATCATTCAACCGTACAAGCTGGATGAAGTGAAGGAAGCGCTGACGGCGATGAATGTTCAGGGCATGACGGTCTCGGAAGTCCGCGGCTTTGGCAGGCAAAAGGGGCATACCGAGCTCTACCGCGGCGCGGAGTATACTGTGGATTTCGTGCCCAAGGCTGAGATCGAAGTCGTTGTCCCCGACAACCTGGTGCGCTCCGTGATGGACGCCATGGTGAAGGCGGCGAGGTCCGGCAAAGTCGGCGACGGCAAGATCTTCATCATGAATGTCGATCAGGCTGTCCGGATCAGGACCGGCGAGTCCGACGACGGCGCGCTCTAACAGTTTTTTCGCAAAGAATGCCGAGCAGGAT
>DASWAB010000291.1:0-6525 GCA_036391375.1 Nitrospirota bacterium | reverse complement strand
CGCAGGGAGCTTCTTGTAATATTCCAGGCTCTGGCGCGCGGCAACGGCGAGGCCCTTGAACTGCAGGTCGTCTGCCGTCAAAGCGGCCGCCCCCCACGAGACCGGCTCCAGAGCCTCTGCGGGCTTCGTCACCGGCAGCGGTGGCCGGGCGCAGGCGAAGAGAGAAAAAAGGAGGAGGGCGATTATCAGCGCCCGGTCGCCAACGATGATGTTCTTTTCCTTTTTCATGATGGAAGGCCGCAAATACAGGGAGCGGTCTATTCCCGCTTATGGCAGACAGGTGAACCCCTGTTCGGAGAAGTGCTGATCAAAGGCGAAAACGGTCTTGATGCCGGATGACCGCATGAGCTCGAAGCTGACGCAGTCATCTCTTGCGATTTACTGATAGGTGACTGTCAGCAGCGGCGCGAGAAGCGCTCTATTTGTTGTAGTGTCGTTAATTTCGATGAGGCCAGAAGTTGCGCTGGCATCCAGTAATATTCGAATCTGGAAGTCCGGCAAGCCCAGACTTTGCGCCTGCACCATCAGTGAAGTAACGTCAATCGCTACGTGGTTATTGAAGTCGGCCTGAATAATTGGAAATAAAATATCGGTGGTTGCCAGTGGGGTGCTGGTAAAATCGGCAGAGCTCAGCGAAGGCAGCAAAAGAGAGACAAGTTGGATACGAATCGGGACCGAGCCGGTAGTCGGCAAGATGTTGTTGATGAATATATCGAGGACTGCCGATACGATAATGGCATTACCCGGCACACCTCCTGCCCCCGTCAGCGGGAAGTCCAGAAACCCACGATATTCAATCCCTGATGCAGCAGGATTTATGCCGACGAACACATTTTGAGTAATGTTGGCTTGTGCAAACGTGTAAGTGGGGGGGGGGGATGAAAAAGCAATATCCCCGTCAACCTGTGCGTTACTCAGGATTTGTGTCGTGAATGTTGGCGGCGCGCTGCTTCCGCCTCCTCCGCCACACCCTGTCAAAGTTATAATGATGAAGGCTATTGTCGCCGCAAAGAAAGTCTTCTTCATAACCGCCTCCCGTATTATTCCCGCACGATCTGCACTTCTGTTTTAAGTCTACCACTAATTGATTGCCCCTCGATTCTTACTCCGGGTTTTCCTTAGCAAGTCCCCGGCCCAAAAGACTCCGGAATCCGTACTTTCCCGTGAGGTACCCCGTGTGCTCGCGTCGCCGGCCCATGCCGCCGAAGAGCAAGCGGGACAAAATCAGCAGGCCGACCCCCTGGAGGTACGTGATGTTTTTCAGCCCGAAAATATCGGGCATCAGCCCATTCCACAGCAATTGGATGATAACGCCGAACAGGAGGATGAACGCCAGGGCCATAACAATCCCCCACACGATATGACGAAAACCCCTCTTCCCGCCTTCTGTTTTTTCCTTCTGCGGCTCAGGCATAGTTGCTCCTTTAGACCTCGATTTTCCCGATAGGTTGAAAGCGACCCTGCAGATTTATTTTATTTCCCCGCCGGACTCCTGAGAAATTCCAGGAGATCCACCATGTCTTCTCTTTTCAACTGCGGCCAGGAAAGTCCCTGCTCTCCCACTGCCCTCCGCATTTTCATGCTGTGGTTCCAGATGCTGGCCACGATTTCCGTCGGGGCGGCGTACCGGTATTTGGAGAGGTCGATGTACATCAGCTTTCCGCGCTTCCCCTCCAGGCCGTGGCATTGCGCGCACCCCATCGTTGAGAACAGTCTTTTCCCGGCCGATGCGTTGCCGGGGCCGTCGGCATAATGAAGAAAGTAGAGATAGGCCGTGAGGTCGGCCATCTCCTGCGGGGTAAATTTCGGAAGACCGCACTGGGTCTGGGTTATCCTGACTAAAATTTCCGGCCCTTTGTTCCACATGCTGGATGCGACCCGGGTGAGGCTTGTATAAAAGGCCTCCGCTCTCTTGCCGAGATCGATGCCTCCTGCGGCGCCTTCGCCTCTGATGGAGTGACACTTGACACACCCTTTGGCATCGAAGATCCGTTTGCCTTCTCTGGGATTGCCGGGTTTGAGGAAGGCGGGCTCTTCCGGCCCCTTTGCGTGCGCACGGATGTATTCCAGGAGGTCCATCATCTCCGTCCCCGCGAAATCGGGCCACTTCTTGCCGACCTGGGCCATGCGCGCCATCATCTCCAGGCTGTGGTTCCAGATCGCCTGGCTCAGGAAAACGGGCGTGATATTCCTGGGGAATTCATCGAGTCCAAGCCCGCCCTCTCTGCCTCTGCCCGAAACGGCGTGGCAGTAAGAGCACCCTTTCTGCTCGAACAGGTATTTCCCCGAGGCGGCGTCTCCCGGCGCGTCGAAAAATCTGAGGAAGTAAAGATAGGCGACGATCTCGGTAAATTCCTGTCCGGTCAGCGTGGGCCTGACGATCCCCGCCTGCTCCATGCCCGCGATCATCGACGGCGTGTGGTTCCAGATTCTCGCGGCAAGGCCCAATTGGGTGTCGCCTAAATCGATCCTCCCGAGATCGGGGGCGGTCGTACCCCCTGCGCCTTTTACGGCATGGCATTTTACGCAGCCCTTGCTCTGAAACAGCAGGCCCCCTCCGGCAGGGTCTTCCGGCAGCGGCTGGGCGGAGGCCAGCGCCGCGAGGCACAAAGCGGCGACGGCTGTTCCGACCTGGATTATCGTTCTTATCTTCATGGGGCCTCCTTATCTCCTGCCCGCGACCGTGAACAAGGAACGGAGTTTAAGCATTCGGGAACCAGCCTGGTCGAAAGAAGGAATTGCGGCCTTCAGGGAGCAACCTAACTGTAGGCCTTTTGCCCGCGTTTGTCAATGGATGACGCGAAGCTCATCGGTCCGCAGGGACAGAGCGTATCGCGCAGTTTCCCGCTCGCCGTCCTCCGCCCCCCGGGAGCCGGCGCTTTCCAGGGAGGCCCGCGCCGTCCAACTCCCTGTTCGCGGTTATGGTAAAATGAAAAAGGAGGTTTTCCACGCCCGAATGAAGCGGGGATGTCGGTCCGCCTGCCTGCGGATATGACGCGGGGCATGTCTTTCTTTTCCCTGCTTTTTTATAACCCAACTAACCGGACGAAAACAAGGGGTAAAACGCCGTCTCGACAACGCTTCGGCGGCGACGGCCTGCTGAAATAAACGCTTCCTTTTTTCATTTTTTTTAAGTAATATAGTGCTTACTTACATTTTAACGAAGCCCTGAGGTATCCGTTATGAACAAACCTGCAATCGCATTGCTGCTGACCATCCTGCTTTCCCCCGTGGCTGTCCACGCCCTCTCGCTGGAAGAAGGGCTGAAGATCGTCACCGAAACGGGCTATGATATCAGGATCGCCCGGTCCGACGAGGATTCGGCGCGCGCCGCCGTTTCACTCGCCCGGTCTCCCTGGCTGCCTTTCGTCGATCTCTACGGGCGGGAGACCTGGCTTCGCTACGAGCCTCAGGCGAAGACGCCGTTTGGCCCCTTTCCCGCTTCTCAGGACCGCTTCCTGACCTATGGCTTCCGGGCGACCCAGCTTCTCTACGACTTCGGAAAAACGTCGTCCTCGATCGACGCGGCAAAATACGGCTTGAAGGCCCGCGAAATCGAGACGTCGCGGACAAGGAACCAGGCGGCCCGGGATTTTATCGGCGCCTATCTGGACCTGCTCGAGTCGGAAAAGCTGCTCCAGGTGGCGAACGAGGAGGTCCAGCTTTTCGAGGCACAGAAGCATGACGCCGAGGCCAGGTACAGCGCCGGCGTCATCACCAGGAACGACGTGCTCCAGGCCGACGTTACGCTCGCGGATTCGCGCCAGCGGGCCGTTACCGCGGACAACCTGCGTTCAGTCCGGGCCTCGCGGATCAACAGCCTTCTTTTGAAGCCCCTGAACGACGACGTGCGGGCGGAAGAAATCATGACGGCTCCCGCGTCCGGCATCACGCTCGAGCATGCCTGGGCAGCGGCCGAAGGGGAAAACCCGGACCTCAAGGACCTCGATGCCAGGATCGCTTCGCGGGAGGAGGGCCTCCGGTCCATCCGGGCCGAATACCTTCCGACGCTCTACCTCTCGGGCGGGTATGAATATTCGGAAAACAGATACATGGTGCACGATGACAACTGGTCCCTCATCGCGGGCGTGAACATCAATCTGTTCGCCGGCGGCGCGACCAGATCACGGCTCGACATGGCGGCGAGCGAGGTGCGCTCGCTCAAACTCACACGGGACAAGCTGCTTGACGGCATCCGCCTGGAAGTCAAGAACGCATACCTCGAACTCCAGAGCTCGCTCCAGAAAGTGGAAGTTACGAAGACCGCGGTCGAGCAGGCCGAGGAGAACCTCAGGCTGCAGCGGCTCCGCTACAAGGAAGGCGTCGGGACCGCAACGGACGTGCTTGACGCCGTGACACTGCGGTCCACGGCGGAATCGAATTCCTGGAAGGCGCTCTACGGGGTCAAACGGGCGGAGGCAAACCTCATGTACTCCATGGGGACGGACCTCGCGGGGGCGTACGGGAAGTAGTTGCAATGTTCTAATTGTTTGATCGTTTTATCGTTCGAACGTTTAAACCCTCAAACATTTAAACATTCAAACAATTGAACAATAAAACAGTCAAACGGTCCTTAAACGTTTTTTGGAGGAAGCATGGCGGAAGAGCAGAAGGGGAACAATCGGAAAAAGAAAAAGGCTTTCCTGATCGTCGGGGCCGTTGTCTGCGTCGGCCTGATCGCGGGATATTTTTACAACGGCTACCGGAAAACGCACGTTACGACCGACGATGCGTATGTCGACGGCAACATCCACACGATTGCCGCTAAAATCAACGGGACGGTGAAGGCCGTTTACATCAACGATAATCAGGCCGTGAAAAAGGGGGACCTGCTGATCGAAATCGACCCGGTCGATTACGACGTAAAACGGCAGGAGGCGAAATCCGCGCTTGGCGTCGAGCGGGCGAAACTGTCCGAGTCGGAGACGCGGATCGAGTCCGCACGGGCGAACCTTGAGCTGGCGCGCGCCAATCTGAAGCTCGCGGAAACGGACAAGGAGCGGGCCGAAAAGCTGATTAAGGAACAGGTGATCTCCCAGGAGCGCTACGACCGCGCAATGACCACCTACGAGATCACCCGCGCGCAGGTGAAGGCGGCCGAGGAGCAGCTCCGGCAGGCGGAGTCGCAAAAAATTACGCAGCTGTCGACAATACGCCAGAAGCAGGCTTCGGCGGACCTTGCGGACCTGAATGTGGATTACACCAAAATCTACGCACCCGTGGACGGCTACGTGACGAAGAAATCCGTGCAAATCGGAAACCAGATCCAGCCGGGCCAGCCGCTGATGGCCGTGGTTTCGCTCAACGACATCTGGATCACGGCAAATTATAAGGAGACCGAGATGGGGGACATCCGGCCCGGACAGCAGGTAAAAATCAAGGTTGATTCCTACCCGGGCAGGACCTTTGCCGGCAAGGTGGACAGCATCATGGCGGGCACTGGCGTTTCCTTTTCCCTCTTCCCTCCGGAGAACGCAACGGGCAATTATGTCAAGGTGGTGCAGCGCATTCCGATCAAGATCGTGCTCGATGAAGGAACGGACAAGGACCACCTCCTTCGGATCGGCATGTCCGTGGTCCCCACAGTGTTCGCGCAATGACCATTCAGCACAAAACATCGAGCCGCGCGCTCATCGCCTTCACCGTCATGCTGCCGACGCTGATCGAGATCATCGACACGTCGGTCGTGAACGTGTCGCTCGACCACATCCGGGGCTCTCTCTCGGCGGGATATGACGAGTCAACGTGGACCATTACGGCATACCTTGTCTCGAACGCCATCGTCATTCCCATGGCGGGATGGCTCGCGCGGCTTATCGGCAGGAAAAACTATCAAATCGCTTCCATAGCAATTTTCACGTTCAGCTCCTTCATGTGCGGCTCCGCGTGGAGCCTCCACAGCCTCGTGTTCTTCCGGATCCTCCAGGGCATCGGGGGCGGCGGGCTCGTCCCCATCAGCCAGTCGATCCTGCTCGAGAGCTTCCCCCGAGAAAAGCACGGCCAGGCCATGGCCATTTTCGGGATGGGCGCGATGCTGGGGCCGATCGTCGGGCCCCTCTTGGGAGGCTGGATCACCGACACGATGTCCTGGCGCTGGATTTTCTACATCAACATCCCGGTCGGCATCGTCGCGATCATCATGAATATCATCGTGATCAACGACCCGCCGTACATGCAGCGCCAGAAAATGAAAATAGACTATTGGGGGCTTTTATTCCTCTCCGTCGGGCTGGGCTCGCTTCAATTCGTGCTTGACAAGGGCGAGAGCGAGGACTGGTTTGGATCGAACCTCATCATCGCCTTCGCCATCGTCGCGTCGGTCGCCCTCATCCTCCTCATCATCAATGAGTATTACGCCGAACATCCCGTCGTGGACCTTCGGGTGTTCAAGGACCGCACGTTCACGAGCGGCGCGACCGTGATGTTCTTCGTCTTTTTGAACCTCTTCGGCAGCATCGTGCTGCTCCCCGTCTTTTTGCAGATGCTTATGGGATATACCTCGTTTTATGCGGGGCTGGTGCTCGG
>DASWAB010000290.1:0-2563 GCA_036391375.1 Nitrospirota bacterium | reverse complement strand
TGTTAGTGCTCGCGGAGATCGGCAGGAAGTCATGGGGATCAAGGAAAGGAAAGAACGACAGAAACAGGAAATCAGGCGGCTGGTCCTCGACACGGCAAGAAAACTTTTTCTCGAAGAAGGCTTCGAGAAGGTGACGATCCGCCACATCGCCGAAAGGATCGAGTACAGCCCCGCGACGCTCTATCTGTATTTCAAGGACAAGGACGAGATCCTCTACGAGCTCCATACCGAGGGACTCAATGAACTGTACAAGCGCCAGCAGCAGGTCATGAAAATCAAAGATCCTTTTAAAAGGCTGCAAAAACACGCGGAGGCTTACCTCCAATTCGCTGTGGAAAACAAGGAATATTACGATCTCATGTTCATCATGCGGTCTCCCTTCAAGTGCGTCAAGGACGTGCAGCACTGGGAAACCGGCATGCGTTCCTACGATTTATTGAAACTGAACGTGAAAGATTGTATGGAAGCGGGCCGGATTCCCCACAACGGCCTCGATGCCGCCGCCTTTTCGTTCTGGGCGCTCATGCACGGCATCGCGTCGTTGATCATCAGGGAACGGACCATTATGTTTCCCGATGAAGTCGTACCGGCGATCGTCAAGGGAGCGTCGGAGTATATTTTGGGCGCCATGTCCGCGGCGACAAAGAGGTAAATTTTTTTGCCTATATGCTAAACATTGTTTAGTAAAATAACGTCGTTGGCTTTCATCGAAGGGGATACTTAAATTTTAAGGAGGAAAATCATGTCATAGATCACAGCACATCGACGCGCAACGGTTTTTCAGCAGCCTGCCCGTGATTCAGAGATAATAAAAATAAAAAAAGGAGCAAAAAAATGAAAAAGACCATGATGTTGCTGACCATAACCCTATTTGTTGTTGCCTTTGGATTGGCCCTTGAAGAAAATTGCTCGGCTGAAAGCAAGGAAATGGGCGCAGGAATTGCGCCTTATAACGGCGTAACATTCTTCAATTGGGGGTCGATTCCTGCATGCGGCGACACAGAGGGAATAACTACAGGAAATGCAGGCGCAACCGCGCGCATGTTTAACGGCGTTACGCTTTTTGACTTGGGACAGTCTGCATCGGGACGGGTGGCATGCGCTGGACAATCAGCGGTAAAAGTGCCGAGTAACAACCGGCCGTATAACGGCATCACGCTATTTTAGCGCATGCCAAGCGGAGACAGGCATTTCGTTTTTCACAACCCCGGGCAGGCTGCTGAAAAACCGTTTTTGCATCATCGTGAACGGCACCATTATGACCATGCCAGCATAATAACGTTCCTCCCCATACCCTCTTGCACAGTCACAAACGGTTTGAAATCCCCTGAGGCCGCCTGAACATCGCCACTAAGCGACAACTAAACTTTTTCTTGACAAGGCCGGCTTTTTCTGATATTACCTACAAATCTGATTATTCTGATTTAGCGGATGTTCCGGAGGAAGGATGACCACGATGAAGAAAGCGAAAATACCCGTTGCCGGCCCGTTCGGCAGGAGCGCCGGCTGCGCCGTCGAGGCGCTCGTGACGGTGGACGAGCGGGGCCAGATGGTGCTCCCTAAGGAGCTGCGCTCAAAGGCGGGCATCAAGGCCGGGGACAAGCTCGCGATCACGAGCTGGGAAAAGGACGGGGAAGTGTGCTGCATCGCGCTGATCAAGGCCGAAAATCTCGATGGGATGGTCAGGGGGATACTCGGCCCGGTAATGAAGAAAATCCTGTAGACGGGGGCATGGCCATGCAGAGCATTCAGACGCTCAAGTTCGTAAAAAAGGAAATTCCCTCCTGGACGACCGGGACGGTTGCGGCGCCGGAGGGTGCGGTTTTTCGCGTTTCCCCCGACTGGACCCGCGCTGACTACGTCGGCATGGTGCGAAGCAGGATCGGCGCGTTTCGCATGCGCTACTCCGTTGCGCCGGGGCTCTATGCCGTGGGAGACCCGACAAAGGATTCTGACGTGTTTGCAACCGCCAACTACAAGCTGAGCTTCGATGTCCTGCGCCGCGCGCTCAAGGGGATGAACGCCTGGATACTCGTGCTCGACACGAAAAGCATCAACGTCTGGTGCGCGGCGGGAAAAGGGACCTTCGGGACCGAGGAATTGATAAAGCGGATGAACGAATCACATCTTGAGACCGTAGTTGCCCATCGCAGGATCATCCTCCCGCAGCTCGGCGCCGTAGGCGTCAGCGCGGGCATCGTGCAGAAAAAAACCGGGTTCCGTGTATCGTTCGGGCCCGTCCGGGCCGCTGACATCCCCGCTTATGTAAAGGCCGGATACAAAAAGACAAGGGAAATGAACATGATCACATTCGGGGTGCTCGACCGGCTGGTCCTGACCCCCATGGAGATCAATCCGGCGATGAAAAAATTTCCGTGGTTTGCCGGGGGCGTGCTGCTGCTGTTCGGAATCGAGCCCCAGGGCGTTCTGTTCAAAAACGCATGGTCCGGCGGTTTGCCGTTTCTTTTCCTTTTGCTGCTTGCGGTTTTTTCCGGCGCCTTTCTGACGCCCGCGCTCCTGCCTTTCGTTCCTTTCCGGTCTTTCGCGGTCAAAGGCTGGATCG
>DASWAB010000289.1:0-14207 GCA_036391375.1 Nitrospirota bacterium | reverse complement strand
TGCCGGAACGTAATGGTCGCGTTGATATAGTCGCGGAGTATGGCCTTGCCCGCCTCCAAGTCTCCGGCAAGCAGCTCGTTTATCGCCTCGGTCAGCATCTGCCGCCGGAATGCCGCGTCGGATTCGGCGCGGGTCAGGATTGTTGCGCGAAATTTACGCGTAATGGGCATTTGTCTTTCCTCACTTCTTTCTTGTTTTCTCAGCCTTATATTCCGCCCACAGCATTTGGGCGGTCCTAATGTCTTTCTCCTGCGTCTTCTTGCTCCCGCCGCCCAGCAGGATGATCACTTCATTGCCTTCCTGTCCGAAATAAATCCGGTATCCCGGGCCAAAGTCGATCTTGCACTCCGAAACTCCCTTGCCGACGGATTTTACATTCGAAAAATTTCCTTGCTCCAGGCGATAGAGTGCCGTGGCAACTTTTGCCGCCGCGTGGGAAGCCAGGCCGGTGAACCATATCCCGAAAGGTGATGCCCCTTCTCTCAGATATTCGACAACCTGCCGGTTAGCCATTCACGCTCCTTAAGTAACATATTTGTTACCATAAGTCAAATGCTTTTTAAAAAAGAAAAAGGCCGGCAGAGATATTCTCTCTGCCGGCCTTTCCGGTTAACTCATGATGTATCCGGCGTCGTGCATGTTGTCTATTAATACATTCCGCCCATTCCGCCCATACCACCCATGCCGCCGGGAGGCATGCCGGGC
Organism: Nitrospirota bacterium; assembly: GCA_036391375.1. GTDB lineage: Bacteria > Nitrospirota > UBA9217 > UBA9217 > UBA9217 > DASWAB01. The sequence continues at coordinate 13,502 of DASWAB010000289.1, read as the reverse complement.
ATTCCTGCGCCCTTCTCCTCGGGCAGGTCGGTGATCATCACTTCCGTCGTGAGCATGAGGCTCGCCACGGAGGAGGCATTCTGAAGCGCCGAACGCGTGACCTTGGTCGGGTCGATGATGCCCGCCTGGAGCATATCCACGTACTCTTCCTTCTGCGCGTCAAAACCATAATTCGGCTTGTCCGAGGACTTCACCTTGTCCACAACGACGGACGACTCGATCCCCGCGTTGTTTACGATCTGGCGGATCGGCTCTTCGAGCGCCTTCTTCACGATGTTGACGCCGATCTGCTCGTCGCCTGAGAGCTTCATCTTGTCGAGCACCGGGATGCACCGGAGGAGCGCCACGCCGCCCCCAGCCACGATGCCCTCTTCCATGGCCGCGCGGGTCGCATGGAGCGCGTCCTCGACGCGCGCCTTCTTCTCCTTCATCTCGGTCTCGGTCGCCGCGCCCACGTTGATGACGGCGACGCCGCCCACGATCTTGGCGAGCCGCTCCTGGAGCTTCTCGCGGTCGTAGTCGGAGGTCGTCTCGGCGATCTGGGCCTTGATCTGCTTCACGCGGCCCTGGATGTTCTTGGTGTCGCCCGCGCCCTCGACAATGGTCGTGTTGTCCTTGTCAATGGTGATTTTCTTGGCCCTGCCAAGGTCGTTGATCTTTACGTTCTCGAGCTTCAGGCCGATGTCTTCGGAGATCACCTGCCCGCCGGTCAGGATCGCGATGTCTTCGAGCATGGCTTTGCGGCGGTCGCCGAACCCGGGCGCCTTCACGGCGCAGATCTGGAGCGTGCCCCTGAGCTTGTTCACCACGAGGGTCGCCAGGGCCTCGCCCTCCACGTCCTCGGCGATGATCACCATGGGCGCGCCCATCTTCGCGGTCTGCTCGAGGATCGGGAGCAGGTCCTTCATGCTGGAGATCTTCTTCTCCGAGAGCAGGATGTAGGCGTTCTCGAGGACGGCCTCCATCTTTTCCGCGTTGGTCACGAAATACGGGGAGATGTAGCCGCGGTCGAACTGCATGCCTTCGACCACGTCGAGGCTGGTGTTCATGCTCTTCGCTTCTTCCACGGTGATGACGCCGTCCTTGCCCACCTTGTCCACTGCTTCGGCGATCAGGTTGCCGATGGTCTCATCGCTGTTCGCGGAGATGCTGCCGACCTGGGAAATTTCCTTTTTGTCATGCACCGGCTTGGAGTTCTTCTTCAGGTTCTCGATGACCGCTTCGACCGACTTCTCGATGCCGCGCTTCAGGTCCATGGGGTTGGCGCCGGCGGTCACGTTCTTCATGCCCTCGCGGTAGATCGCCTGGGCCAGGACCGTCGCGGTCGTGGTGCCGTCGCCGGCCACGTCCGAGGTCTTGCTTGCCACTTCGCGCACGAGCTGGGCGCCCATGTTCTCATAGGGGTCCTTCAGCTCCACTTCCTTTGCCACGGTCACGCCGTCCTTGGTGATGTTCGGCGCGCCGAATTTTTTGTCGATCATGACGTTGCGGCCCTTGGGGCCGAGCGTCGCCTTGACCGCGTCGGTCAGGACGTTCACGCCTTTCAGGATGCTCGCCCGGGCATCCTGATCGAACATAAGCTGCTTTGCCATATTTGGTTCCTCCTTGGGAAATCGTGTGATTGTTTTTTACCCGATGACTTCGCGGCGCTGCACTCTTAGGCCAGGACGCCCAGCACGTCTTCTTCTTTCACGATCAGGTATTCCACGTTGTCGATGTTGATCTTGGAGCCGGAATAACGGTCGAAGAGGACCTTGTCTCCGACCTTGAGGGACTTCACCTCGTCGCCGACCGCCTCAACCTTGCCGCTCTGCGGCTTTTCCTTGGCCGTGTCGGGAATGTAAAGACCCCCGGCGGTCTTTTCCAATTCCGCGGTATAGCTCACGAACACCCTGTCCTTCAGTGGCTTGAATTTTACACTCATACGTGCAACTCCTTTCTTGTTTGAAATTATTTAGTCCGTGGATACATAACCTATTTTAGCACACCTTAGCACTCATTTGAGGCGAGTGCTAATATATTGACCCATTGAAAAAATTGCAAACACGTATTATGGCTATTTAAGGTTATTTATGATTGAATTTACCAGATTCAAGCAGATTTTATTATAATGCTGATTATTTCATAGTATTAAGATAAAAAAAGAAAAGCAGGGCGCAAAGCCCTGCTTTTACAATGAGTTAAATATATAAGGGGATACTTTCTATTTTTCTTTTTTTGCCGCAACAGGAAGATTCTTGAACACATCCTCCGCCTTCATGGCCGGCTTGAGAATTTCGATTGCCTTCTGGATCTGGATATCGTCTTTTTTGTCCTTCGGCATGGACTCCATGGCGAACTCCTCGTCCACCGCTGGCTGTTCTTTCTTTTTCTTCTCTTCCTTGATCGTGTCGTTCTTCAGGTGGCGTTCGAGGTCCTGCTCGCGGACAACGACGTGCACCGAGTCGCCGTCTTTCGGCTCTTTCACCGTCGGCAGCTTTACTTCGAGGTCCGGCGTGATGCCCACGTTCTGGATCGAGCGGCCGCTCGGCGTATAGTACTTGGCGGTGGTGAGCCTGATGCCGCCCCCCCCGTCGAGAGGGAACACGGTCTGGACCGAGCCCTTGCCGAAGGTCTGCGTGCCGAGGATCAGCGCGCGCTTCGAGTCCTGGAGCGCTCCCGCGACGATTTCCGACGCGCTTGCGCTGCCGGTGTTGACCAGCACTACGAGGGGATATCCCCGCGGGACCTCCGTGCTCAGGGTCAGGAAATCCTTCCGGTCGCTCTTCTGTCTGCCCTGGAGGTACACCACGAGGCTGTCCTTGGGCAGGAACTTGCTGCTCACGTCCACCGAGGCGTCGAGGAGGCCGCCCGGGTCGTTCCGCAGGTCGAGGACCAGTTTCTTCACTCCCTTGGCCTCCAGGCCCTTCAGCGCCTTTTCCAGTTCCTCGGCGGTCTGGCCCTGGAATTGGATGATCTTCACATACCCGATTTCGTTGTCGAGCATCTCGGACTTGACGCTCACGACCTTGATCACGTCGCGGGTGATCTTGAACTCCTTGGGCTTGTCCCATCCATCACGGAAAATCAGGAGCCGCACCGCCGACCCCTTGGGGCCGCGCATCTTGTCCACGGCCTGTTCGATCGACATGTCCTTGGTCCACTCGTCGTTGATCTTCATGATCTTGTCGCCCGCGGCAAGGCCCGCCCGGAACCCCGGGGTGTCCTCGATCGGCGCAATGATCGTCAGCTGCTGGTTCTTGATCCCGATCTGGATGCCGACCCCCTGGAACTCGCCCTTGATGTCCATGCTCATTTCCTTGAACATGCGTTCGTTCATGTACGACGAATGGGGGTCGAGGCTTGCGACCATCCCCCGGATGGCGCCCTGAATCAATTCATGGGTATCCGGGTTCTCGACGTAGTTGCGCTTGACCAGTTCGAGCGCCTGGGTGAAGGCCCTCAGGTCTTCATAGGCGTCCGGCTTGGCCTGCACCATTCCTTGCCCGATAAAAACGCCCGCCAAGAGCAGGACGAACGCGGCAATTAAAAATTTCTTTTTGTTGATCCGTATCATGTCCTCATCCTCCGCAAAGTTCTGCATAATAACTCTCCTGAAAAGGTATTCGGCAGAATTTTATGTATAAAATAACATTGTAACGTGTAAAAAGTAAAGTCCAAAATTTTCGGTTATTTTTTTGTTCGACCCCCGCTAACGGGAAGCCCCCTGCCTGGCGGAAAGCCAGGCGAGCGGATCCTGGGCCTGCCCGTTCCGGCGCACCTCGAAATATAATTTCGGCCCCTTCAGGCTCCCGGTGTCTCCCGCAAGCCCGATCACCTGATTCCTGGCCGCCCGGTCGTCCTTTTTCAGGTCCAGCCGCGACAGGTTGCCGTAGAGCGTGTAAAAGCCCGCCCCGTGGTCGATGATGATGAGCTTGCCGTATCCCTTGTACCAGTCCGCGTACGCCACCTGCCCGTCGCTCACCGCGCGCACCGGTTCGCCCTCGCGGGCTTCGATTTCTATCCCCCGCCGGTATACCATGGTCCCGAATTCAGGATGACGCTGCATCCCGAACCGGGTGATCACCCGTCCTTCCACGGGCCAGGGCAGCCGGTTCTTGTCGGGACTCGCGGCGACTGCTCCTGCAGGAGGGAGCGGGCGGGCGGCCCCTTTCCGCTCCTGCTCGGACCTCCTGATCATGGCCCAAAGGCTCACCGACGACTCTTCCAGTTCGCGCAGGGTCTCCGTGTAAAGCTCTTTTTCCCCTTTCACCTCCGCGAGGAGCGAGGTCTTGGCCCGTTTCCGGGATTCAAGCTCCGCCTTCTTGACCTCGACCGTCCGCTGACGGCTGAGGAGGGCCTCCTTTTGACGGGCAATCTCTGCCTGCTGCTCGCTCAGCCGCTCCAGCGCGATGCCGTACTCTTTCATGAGCATGCGGTCACGCTCCGCGATCATGCCGAGGTACTTGACCTGCTTGTCCGCCCCGCGGCTGTCCGGAGCGAACAACACCGCCGCAACGTCTCCGCTCCGGCCCGCCTTGTAGAGCGCCCGGACCCGCCGTCCGTACACCTCCTTCAGCCGTGCAAGCTCCCGGCTGACATCGGCGTTGCTCCGCTCCACCTTCCGCAGGGCCTCCTCCGCTTCCCGAAGCTGCCGCTGCCGGTCTTTCAGCTCAAGGGAACCGCGGCCGATGTCCCGGTCGATTTTTTCCATTTCAGAAAGGATGGAGCGCGCTTTCCGGTCCGCCTGTTTGATCGCTTTCTTTTTTTCGCGCATCTCGCGCTGGATGCTCTGGTACTGTTTTTGGGCGGCATTCCTGTCGCCGCCGTACGCAAACGGCGCGCCCGCGAGAAGAGAAAGCGCCACCACGACCATGAAGATGCGGGAGCTATTCATCATTTTTCTGGCAGCTTCGAGCGAGAACACTTTGGGAAAGTTGTTCTTCTGCGAGCCTTGCAAAAAACGCTACTCCACAACCCGGCTTACCGAGACCAGGCCGCCCATGAGTCCGAGCAGGCCGCCTCCCACAATCATGGAGAGGATCATCGACGGAGGCAGAAAGTCCGGACCCCTGGGCCGCGACAGAAAGGCGACCACTTCCCGCGGCAGCGAATAGAACACGCCCGCGAGGATGCCGACGGCGAGCGCGGTGCCGAGCATGGCGAGCATCATGCCCTCGATGAGGAACGGTCCCTGGATAAACCCCTTGGTCGCGCCGATCCACTGCATGAGCTCGATCTCCTGCCCGCGGGAGTAGAGCGCGAGCCTCACCGAGTTGGAAATGATGAACACCACGGTCACGCCGAGCAGGACCGCGAGCGCCGCGCCGCCGTAGGTGGTCAGCTTGTAGAGGCCCGACAATGCCGCGGCCCCCTCCTTGCCGTAGGCCACGTCTTCCACGCCGCGATAGGCGGAGATTCTCCTGGCCATGGCCTCGATCTTTGCCGCGTCGGCGTACCGCTGGTCGATGCTTATTTCATAGGAGTCGGGCAGCGGGTTTTCTCCCAACCCCTGCATGAGCGCCTCCTGGCCCTTCAGTTCTTTTTTGAACAGCTCGAGGGCGTCGGCTCTGGAAAGATAGGCGACTTTCTTTGCGCCCGGCTCGGCCTTGATGCGGGACAGGAGGAAATCCTTCTCATGGTCGGTCAGCCCGTCCTTCAGGTACACCGACATTCCGAGCCGGTCGCTCAGGGCGGCCACGGCGGGCCGCAGGTTGAGGAACAGGAGCAGGAAGAAACCCACGATGAGCATGGCCATGCTGATCGTGCCTACCGCCAGGAGGTTCACGATGCCGTTCGCGCGAAGCCCCCGGAAGGCTTCCGAGATAAAATAGAAAAGACCGTATCCCTTCATTCGATGGCTTTGCCTTCCCCCGTCTCTTTTTCTCAGGGCTGACAAACGAAGCAAAATCTCTCTGCCACAAAGACTCCAAGACACGAAGAAAATCAAATGAATTTCTCAATGAACTTCGTGATCTTCGCGTCTTCGTGGCGAGAAATCAGTTCCCTGCGCGGCTGAATTGTTTCTTCCCGTCGTCCGTGACCCTGCCGCGCTCCATCGTGATGATCCGCCGCTGCATCTTCCTCACGGTTTCCCAGTCGTGCGTGGCCACAAGCACGGTCGTGCCTTTCATATTGATGTCCCGGAACAGGCGAAACACCTCCTGGCCGCTCTGCGGATCGAGGTTGCCCGTGGGCTCGTCCGCTAAAAGCACCTGCGGCTCGTTCACGAGCGCGCGGGCCACCGCGACGCGCTGCTGTTCGCCGCCCGAAAGCTTGGGCGGCGTGAGATGCCGCTTGTCCTCCAAGCCGACTTTTTTGAGGACGGCATACGCGCGCCGCTCGATTTCGCCGTAGGGCGCGCCGACCACCTTGAGCGCGAGTGCAATGTTCTCGAACACGGTTTTGTGCGGCAGGAGCTTGTAATCCTGGAACACGAACCCCATGTTGCGCCGCAGGTAGGGGATGCTCGTGGGGGTGAGCCGGAAGGTGTTCATGCCCTGGATGACGATCTGCCCTTCGTCGGCGTGCTCGGCGCAAAAGAGGATCTTGAGGAGGGTCGTCTTACCCGCGCCGCTCGGGCCGGTGACGAAAACGAACTCGCCCTTGTCCACGCCGAAGCTCACCTCGCGAAGAGCGGGGACGCCTTCATAGTATTTTGTCACCCGGTAGAGTTGAATCATTGCCAGGATAGCAGCAGGCAGCCGCTGACAGGCAGCAGGGAACTTCCTTGACCCCTGCTATGCGCCCCCCTGCCGCTTCTTCTTCATCACTTCCTTCACCGCTTTCGCAATATCTTCCGCAGACAGGCCGTAGCGCTTGAGGAGCCCTTCCTGGTCGCCCGACGTCCCGAAGGCGTCTTTGACCCCGATGCGCGCCATGGGCACCGGCGCCGATTCCGCGAGCGTCTCGGCCACCGCGCCGCCCAGCCCGCCGATGATCGAGTGCTCCTCGGCGGTGACGATCGCCCCGCAGCGCTTTGCGGCCGCGATCACGGCCTCGGCATCCAACGGCTTGATCGTGGACATGTTGATTACTCCCGCGTCGATCCCCTCCGCCTTGAGCAAATCCCGCGCCTTGAGCGCCTCGGCGACCATGATGCCCGCGGCGATAATGGCCGCATCCCTGCCCTCGTGAAACACGTGGGCCTTGCCGATTTTGAATTTGTAGTCTTCTCCGAAAAGCGTCGGCACTTTGTTGCGGCCCACGCGCACGTAGCAGGGGCCTTTGTATTCCGCGACCGATTCGATGGCCTGCATGGTCTCCGGCCCGTCCGCCGGAACGATCACGGTCATATGCGGGAGCACCCGCATCAGGGCGATGTCCTCCACGGACTGGTGCGACCCCCCGTCCTCTCCCACCGTGATGCCGGCGTGACTCGCGACGATCTTCACGTTCAGGTTCGGGTAGCAGATCGACTGCCGCACCTGCTCCCAGGCCCTGCCCGTCGCAAAAACGGCGAAGGTGCTCGCGAAGGGGAGCTTCCCGCCGATGGCGAGCCCGGCAGCGGTGCCCACCATGTCCTGCTCGGCGATGCCGATATTGAAAAACCGGTCCGGAAAGGCCTTGGCGAACTTCGCGGTCTTAGTCGAACCCGACAGGTCGGCGTCCAGCGCCACCACGTCGCTCCGTTTTTTCCCGAGGGCCACCAGCGCGTCCCCGTATGCGTCCCGTGTTGCGATCTTTTGCTGTGCCTGACTCACGTTTTCCCCCTCTTCAAGTGCGGAGTAATAATTGAATCTGTGCATTCCGCGCTATTTACAAACGGTTTCTTCCGACAGTTCCTTCATCGCGATCTCAAGCTCTTCCTTGGACGGCGTGGTGCCGTGGAACTCCACCTTGCCCTCGAACACCTTCGAGCCCTTGCCCTTGACCGTCCGGCAGACGATCATCGTCGGCTTCCCCTTCACGCTCTCAGCCCTGTCGAGCGCGGCAGTGATCTTCGCCATGTCGTGGCCGTCGATGTCGAGGACCTCCCATCCGAAGGCGCGCCACTTGTCCGTGATCGGCTCGACGCCCATCACCTTTGCCACGGGCCCGTCGATCTGAAGCCCGTTGTTGTCCACAACCGCGCAAAGATTATCGAGCCGATAATGCGCCGCGGTCATGGCCGCCTCCCAGACCTGGCCCTCCTGGAGCTCACCGTCGCCGAGCAGGGCGTATACCCGGTTCGGCGTTTTGTCGAGCTTGTGGCTGAGCGCGATGCCGTTGGCCACGGACAGGCCCTGGCCCAGCGAGCCCGTGGAAATCTCGACGCCGGGCAGATACTTGCTGTCGGGATGGCCCTGGAGCCGCGAGCCGAGCTTCCGGAGCGTGCAGAGCTCTCCCTGCTCGATAAACCCGGCGTGCGCAAGCACTGTATAGAGAAGCGGCGCCGCATGCCCCTTGGAAAGGATGAAGTGGTCGCGGCCCTTCCAGTCCGGCTTTTTCGGATCGTACTTCATTTTATAGAAGTAAAGCGCAGTGGCGATATCGGCGGCGGACAAACTGCCGCCCGTGTGGCCCGACCCGCACTCGGTCAGCATCTTCAGGATGTCGATCCGCACCCTTCTCGCCTTTTCCTTGAGCGTCTTTATCCGATCTTCCGTAACAGCCATGCGTCGCCCCCCTCATTATTCTTATATAAATATCTCCATTATCATGCCGGCATCATCAATAAAAAGTCTCCGGCCTTACTTCTTCTGCGCCCGGTCCTTGTGCTCCTGCGCAAGGAAGTCCAGGATGATGTCATCAAGACTTTTTTCCTTCTCTTCTTCCTTCGGCTCGGGCGAATCGGGTTTCTTTTCCCCGGCCGGCGCTGCCTTTGGCGCGGGCGTATTTTCTTTCGCCGGCTCAGGAGCGGGTTCGGAAGCGACCGGGGCCTGATACGCCGCCTCGTGCGGGGCATTATTGAGATCCAGCCGGCCCTGCACCAGGTCGCGGATCATCTGTTTGTGCTGCTCCATCATGAGCTCGCGCACCACATCCTCGAGGCAATCCGCCTTGAGGATGTCAGCGTAGCTCGTCTTGCGCGAAGCGAGGATCGCGCCCTGGTGGTAGAGAAGAGAGATTATCGAGGGGCTGTTGACGCCCCCGTCCTCGGTCTGGCAGTGATAGATTTTCCCCTGAAACTTAAAATCCGTGTTGTAACCCGTAAGCATGACACGTCATTATACAAACCAGGGGGGGAAGATGCAAGCCTTTTTGCTTGACAGTGCATGCATGATAGTGTAATTTTTACTTCGTGCCGGTGTGGTGGAATTGGTAGACGCAGAGGACTCAAAATCCTCCGGGGGCAACTCCATGTCGGTTCGATTCCGACCACCGGCACCAAATGAAAGTTCAACGATCGGTGATTTGCCGATCGTTTTTCATTTGGGGCGGCTTCAGGCGGGAGGAATCGAACAAGGGGGTATGGGGGAAGAATTCCCCCTTACAAAGCGGGGAGTTCACGAGGGGGGCAGGCCCCATCGTGAAGCAAAGCGCGAGAGCTTCCGACCGCCGGCACCATCATTTCCTGCCTTTCCAACCCGACAGCCCGTCTAAACCGCTACCGCCTCAACCAGCTTCCAGTCGTTCGACTTATGTGCGGCTTCCCAGAGGTCATAATTGCGCTGGAGGTTGAGCCACAGTTCCGGGGTCGTGTTAAAAGCCTTGGAAAGACGAAGCGCCATGTCGGGAGTAACGGCGCCGTGCTCATTCACGATTTTCGACAGCGTCTTCCGGGACACACCAAGAGTCGCTGCGAGCTCGGAAACCGTCAGGGATAGCGGCTCCAAGTACTGCCTTTTCAGAATACCGCCGGGATGAGTGGGCATTCTTTTTCGTGTTCTCATGTTCACACCTCACTAACGGTAATCGAGATAGTCCACCACGTAGGCGTTGCCTTCTTTGATGGTGAAAACAAGCCGCCAGTTGCCGGAAACCTTTACCGCCCAAGACCCCTTCAATTGGCCTTTCAACTGATGCAGGTCCGATCCGGGGTATCTCATATCCTCTACAGATTGCGCAGCGTCGAGCCTATCAAGGATGTCCGCAAGCTTCTGCGCATGAGCGGCCTGGATTCCCCGTTTTGATCCATCATAAAAGAAGCTTTCCAGCCCCTTGTGGGTGAAGGTCTTAATCATCTGTCTATAGTGTAACCATAATGGTTACACATGCCAAGCTGTTTCTGCAGGTGTGTCCCGAATCGAACAAACGTTATGGACAGATTTTAAGACTCCGACAGTTGATCCACGGTAACAGCTGCAGAGGGATCGCCGGCCGTTTTATCATGCCGCACCGGCAAGAAACGGCGCCGAACGTATTGGAGCAGATCATCCACATAGGTAAATACAACGGGGATCACAAGCAGACTCAATATCGTTGATGTGAGTAGTCCCCCTATCACGATGATCGACATCGGCTGCCTGAAGCTCGGGTCCGCCCCCATCCCCAATGCGATCGGGAGCATGCCTGCCGCCATCGCGATCGTGGTCATCAGGATCGGCCGGGAGCGTTTGTGGCAGGCGTCCACCAGCGCGTCGAAACGCGACATGCCGTGCTCTCTCCTCGCCATGATGGCGTACTCCACCAGCAGGATCGAATTCTTCGTGACCACTCCCATGAGCATGAGCAGGCCGATCACCGCGGGCATGGAAAAGCTGCTGCGGGTGACCAGAAGCGAGAGCAGGGCTCCGCCCAGGGAGAGGGGCAAAGCTGCGAGGATCGTGGCAGGCTGGAGAAAATCGTGAAAGAGGAGTACCAGCACCACGTAGATGCAGAGAATGCCGATCGCCATTGCCAGACCGAAGCTGCTGAACAATTCGGTCATGCGCTGCAAGTCTCCCTGCTGCACGGTGAACACGCCCTTGGGCAGGTTCCGCATGGAGGGCAGCTGTGATACTTCCCGCATGACATCGCCGAGCGTGCGGCCGTTCAGTTCCACCGATACCGTGATGTTGCGGTAGCGGTCCAGCCGATCTATCTGAGCCGCGCCGCTGCCCATCCGGATGTCCGCGAGCGACGAAAGCGCGACCTGCCCTTTGCTGCCCGCGACCCTGATCATGCCGATGCGCGAAAGATCGTTGCGCGTTTCCGGGTTCAGACGGACCCGGACGTTGATCTGGCGCTGCGGCAGGTTGAGTTTGCTGAGCCTGGATGCGTAATCGCCGTACGTCGCCAGTCTTACGGCATCACCGAGGGCTTCCACGGTCACGCCCAATTGAGAAGCCCTTGCATAGTCCGGATAGATCTGGATCTCGGGGCGCTGGAGAGACTGTCCCGATTTCGTGTTCCCCAGCCCCTTGAGCGTACGGATATCCTTCTCCAGGGCCGCTGCCGCGGACTCCAGGACCTGTGAATCGTCACCCGCCAGGGTGATATCCAGTTTTTCACCGCTGCTGCCGCGGCCGACCGAAATCCTTGCACCGGGAATATCCTGCAACAGTTGCCGGATCTTTCCCTCAACCACGACCTGCTTGCTTCGCTGGCCTCGTGGCTTCATGTCAACAGTCAGCGTTGCCTTGTTCACTGCCGAGCTGGTCGAGGCACTGAGGCCGAATCCCGAGCTTACGGTGCCGACGGAAGAAAAGACATGGGTCACATCAGGAAGCTGGCCGATAATCGCGCTTGCTTTTCCTGCGATCCGTGCCGTTTCGTCCAGCGTGCTGCCCGGAGCGAGTTCTATGGACACCTGGGTCTGTCCGTCGTCCTGTGCAGGCATGAATTCGGTCGAAATGAGCGGAACGAGCGCGAGAGAGCCGATCAGGAACAGTCCGGCGGCTATCAGGGTGCGGCGCCTCTTGTGCAGGCTTGCAGCCACCCATCCAAGGTAGCGCGTCATCCATGCCGAGTCCTTCTCCTGGGAGCCCGGTTTCTTCATGAAGTAAGCCGCCATCATCGGCGTCAGAAGACGCGCGACGAGAAGCGACGCCAGAACTGCGACGGCAGCGGTAACGCCGAATTGCCGGAAGACCTTGCCGGGGATTCCGCCCATGAACGCGGTCGGCAGAAATACGGCAGCGAGGGTCAGACTGGTCGCGATAACGGCAAGGCCGATCTCGTCCGCTGCTTCCATTGCGGCCTGATAGGGCGTCTTACCCGTGCGCAGGTGGCGGCTGATGTTCTCCACTTCGACAATGGCGTCGTCCACCAGGATCCCGATCACCAGGGCCAGGGCCAGCAGGGTGACGGTGTTCAGGGTGAAGCCGGACACCTGCATTGCGATGAAGGTCGGGATAATGGACAGCGGCAGCGCAGTCGCGGAGATGATGGTCGCCCGCCAGTCGCGCAGGAAGAACCATACGACCACAACGGCAAGGATCGCCCCTTCCAGGAGCAGGTGCATCGAACCCCGGTAATTTTCCTTGATCGGCTCGACCGTGTTGCTGATCTCGCTTATCCGGACATCGGGGTGGCTGGCGGAAAATGCAGCCACAGCCGAACGCACTTCATCCGCGACGCTGACGTCGGAGAAGCCCTTCGACCGGGTGATCTGGAAACCGATGACCTGCCGTCCGTCCACGTACGCGAGCGTGCTGCGCTCGGCATGGCTGTCGGTCACTTTCGCGATCTGATCCAGCCTGACCCGTCTGCCGTCCGTGAGCGGAATGGTCAGCGCAGCCACTTCGTCAACGGAATGCACGGCGCCGAGCGTCCGGAGCGATTGGATGGTGTTGCCGATCTCTCCCCGGCCGCCGGAAGCATCCTGCTGCACGGCGCGAAGCTGGTTGGAGACGTCGGACAGGGTGACTCCCATCCCCGCCATCAGCGCAGGATCGAGATCCACATGCGCTTCCCGGTCGATGCCGCCTATGCGGGATACCGAAGAAACGCCTTTTACCGACATCAGCGCTTTGGCTACGTTGTTATCGACGAACCAAGAGAGCTCTTCCTCGTTCATATTCCCGGCATCAATGGTATAGGTGAGGAGAGAGCCGCCCGCGGAGGTCAGTTTGGAAACCGTCGGCGAATTCATGCTTGCAGGCAAATCGGCCCTGGCCGAATCCACCGCATTGCGCACCTCGTTAAGCGCCTCTTCCGTGTTCTTGTCGATCTCGAAGGAAACGCTGATGGAGACCGACCCATCGGTGATGGTCGTGGTTATATGGTCGAGCTTGGTGAGCGAAGCAAGCTTGTCCTCGATCTTACGCGCCACCTCGGTCTCCAGTTGCGCGGGCGCGGCCCCTTCCAGGGAGGCCATGATCTGGATGGTCGGAAGGTCCATATCGGGAAATTTCTGGATGCCCAGCCTGTTCAGCCCGATGATCCCGAAGATGGTCAAAAGAGCGAAGAGCAAGAGCGACGGCACCGGGTTGCGTATGGACCATGCGGAAAAGTTCATGATCTACTCCTTGATGACCTTGACAAGATCGCCGTCTGCGAGAAATGCTCCTCCCGACATGACGATCCGGGTCTTATCGTCCAGACCGTTTTCGATTGTCACCAGCCCCGCCCGATGCATGCCTGGTGCGACCATTCGCCGGGACACCTTGTTGTCGGCTCCGATCTCGAAGACATAGCTGCGGCCGTCGCGCACGACGAGGGCGGATTCGGGGACTGTG
>DASWAB010000288.1:0-2901 GCA_036391375.1 Nitrospirota bacterium | reverse complement strand
TCCTGATCAGCGCGCACGAAGCCGCTGCTGCCTCAGCAGGCGGTCTCGCCCTGGCGCTGCCGCCTGAACGGGCAATCGTGCAGAGCAGGCTGCTCACCGTCGTCCTGAAAGGCGGGCCCGGCGCATTTGAGGAGATCAGGGTATCGGTCAACGATATGAAACAGGCCGTGGCCCCGAGATCGTTTAAACAGAACACCGCCTGCTATGAAGGAATCCGGCTTTCACCCGGGATGAACACGATCAGGATCGCCGGTTTTAAAAAGGGGAAGAAAATCGAGGAAATCACGACCCAGGTCTTTTTTTACTCGGAGCTTTCGGATAACTCCCGCGGCGCCCCGGCCGGATTCAAGAAATACTCTTTCCATGTCGGCGGGAACGAGAAGAAGTGCGCGTCCTGCCACGCCCTGGACTTCAGCAAGGCTGCGGACCAGCAGGAGCCGGCCCGCTCGCCCTGTTATCAATGTCATAAAAAGATTCTGAGCGAATTCACCGTCCTCCACCCGCCGGCGGCGGAATGGTCCTGCCTCATGTGTCATGACGGAAAAGCGAAAAACCCGAAACTGGCCGTCGCGGAGCCCGATGATAAATCCTGCTCGAATTGTCACGACACAAGCTGGGGCGGCAAGAAGTATCTGCATGCTCCCACAGCGGCAGGGGCCTGCACGACCTGTCACAATCCCCATGCGGCCGACAGGCCCTATGTTCTGAGAAAGGAGACCGTGGATCTGTGCGCGTCCTGCCACGCGGAGATCCTCCTCCAGCCCCATGTTATCGCGGGTTTTAGCGGGAACGGAGGACATCCCCTGAAAAAGAGCCCCGACCCGTTCAACCCCGCGAAGGATTTCACCTGCGCTTCCTGTCACAACCCGCATGCCAGCAATTCGGAGGCGCTGCTCGAGGGTTTTGACGACTCGATGTCCATGAAGCAATTCTGCCTGTCTTGCCACAAAAATTTTTAAGCGCCGGACACCGGAGCAAAGATATTGATTGCGCATCTTCATGAGGGGTATAATTGAAATGCTCCCGCCATTGTGCGTGCGTCCGTGGGCACTGGGCGCCAAAAAGGGCGAGCGCGGAGAAAAGAGGGCAACAACGCTTAACCATGACGGCTTATCGGACCCTCCCATCGAAAAATTCCGGCCGGGCGCCCGTTTTGAGTTTCCTGGCGCGGAGGCCGTGGACCCGCATCTTTCTCATCGTCGGCCTTGGCGTTCTCGCATATGCGAATACCTTCCACGCCCCCTTTTTCTTCGACGACGAGCCTTCCATTGTTTTTAACCCCGTTGTCAAAGACCCGGGCAATTTCCTGTCCAGCCCGCTCGGATATGAATATGCCCCCCGGAGGTTCATCGGATACCTGACATTCGCCCTCAATTACAAACTCGGCGGCCTTGAGGTGACCGGCTACCACATCTTCAACCTCGCGGTCCACATCGTCAACGCCCTGCTGCTCTATGCGCTTCTTGTCCTGACGTTCCGGACCCCCGCTTTGAAGGGCCGTTCGGCGCCGTTCACACCGGAACTGACGGCCCTGTGCGCGGCCGTTCTCTTCGTGGTCCATCCGCTTCAGACCCAGGCCGTAACCTATATCGTCCAGCGGCTGGCGTCCCTCGCGACGCTGTTTTATCTCCTTGCGCTCTATCTTTACGCGCGGGCAAGGCTTCTCCGGGAACCCGGCAGGCCCGTTGGAGGGAAGGCCGTCTCGCTGTATGTTTTATCGTTCGCCTCGACGGTCCTTGCGATGAAGACAAAGGAAATCGCCTTCACGCTTCCGCTCGCCGTGGCGCTGTATGAATTCTTTTTCCTGAGGGCGGCGCTGCGGACCCGGCTTTTTGTCCTCGCGCCGATGCTCCTTATGCTCCTGATCATTCCCGCCAGCATGCTGAACATCAATCAGCCGGTAGGGGCCGTCCTCTCGGACGTGAGCGATGTGACGCGGGTCCAGTCGCTGGTGTCGAGGCGGGATTACCTCCTTACCGAATTCGGCGTCATCAGCGCGTATGTCAGGCTCCTGCTTCTGCCGGTAAACCAGAATGTCGACTATGATTATCCGATTGCGCACTCCCTGTTTTCCCCCGCAGTTTTTTTCTCGTTTCTCTTTCTGCTGGCGCTTTTCGCGCTGGCCGTTTTCCTCGCCGCCCGTTCCCGCCGTGAAGACGCCGCGGACAAATCCGCATACCGGCTCGTCTCGTTCGGCATCTTTTGGTTTTTCCTGACCCTGTCGGTGGAATCAAGCATTATCCCTATCGAGGATGTGATCTTCGAGCACCGGGCGTATCTTCCCTCGGCCGGCTTCTTTATCGCGCTGACCGCCGGCGCAGGCATTGTCTCACGGCGGCTGGAGACAAAAAAGATAGACGCGGCGAAGTCCCTTGCCGCTCTGTTTGCGGCGGCAGCGCTCGCGCTGACCGCGGCGACATTCTCACGAAACACGCTCTGGCGGGACAATCTCCTGTGGGCGGATTCCGCGGAAAAGAGCCCCGGGAAAGCGCGGCCCCACTACAACGCCGCAAATGTATATGTAGACGAGGGGCGCCTGGAGGACGCCGTGCGGGAATATCAGGCCGCCCTGAGGCTCAAGCCGGATTACGCGGAAGCGCACAGCAACCTGGGGATAGCGTACGGGAAACAGGGCCGCGTTGAAGAAGCCGTCAGGGAATTCCGGATTGCGCTCGACATCGGCTTAAAAGGGCCGAAGGCAAACAAGGCGTACAATAATTTGGGCGTTGCCTACGCGACGCAGGGCCGTTACGAAGAGGCGATCCTGCGGTTCCAGCAGGCGCTCAGGCTCGATCCCGCGAACGCCGAGGCTCACAAAAATCTTGGTTTGGCCTACAGCCGCCTGGGCCGCCAGGAGGAAGCGCTGAAGGAAATTCAGGCGGCGATAACGCTCGACCCCGG
>DASWAB010000287.1:0-4601 GCA_036391375.1 Nitrospirota bacterium | reverse complement strand
GTTCGACCAGACGAAGCTCCCATGGGTTCTTCCGTCTCCCAACATGCCGACGCTCGACACGGCGCTCGTTTATCCCGGCATGTGTCTGTTCGAAGCCACGAACGTATCGGAAGGCCGCGGCACGACAAGGCCGTTCGAAATCTTCGGCGCGCCCTTCAACCATTCTGAAACTCTCGTGAAGGCGCTCAGGGAATTCAAGCTCCCCGGCTTGGTTTTCAGGCCGCTCTCGTTCCAGCCTACGTTCCAAAAACATGCAAACATCCTCTGCGGCGGCGCGCAGATCCATGTAACGGACCGTGAGAAGTTCAAGCCGTTCAAAACCGGCGTAGCGGTCCTCAAGGCAATCCACAACACCTGGCCGCGCGAGTTTGCCTGGAAGCAGCCTCCTTATGAATATGAAGAGGTAAAGATGCCCATCGACATTCTCGCGGGCAGTGACCGCTTGCGGAAAATGATAGAGTCATGGACTGATCTTGATGCAATGGAACAGTGGTGGAAGGAAGAAACGAAGGCGTTCGAGAAGATAAGAAAAAAATACTGCATATATTAGCCGCGAATTATCACGAAAAGAAAGCCTGCGCGACTTCATCATTGTGCTCTTTTCCAATTCGTGTGAATTCGAGTCAGTTCGTGGCAAAATGAACATGTCGAAATACCCTATCAACATCTTCCTCCCTGCCGCCGGACTCGGCGAACGGATGAGGCCCATAACGAACCATCTGCCCAAGCCGCTTCTGCCGATACTCGGCACGCCGCTGATCGGGATCATTCTGGAAAAGCTCACCGCGGTCTGCTCAGGCGGCATCGGCATCAACTTACATTACAAAGCGGAGATGATCCGCGAATGGGCCGGACATTCTCCGTACGCGGACCGAATCCGCTTTTTTCCCGAGGACCCGATCCTCGGCACCGGCGGCGCGCTCAAGAACGCCGAGGCGTTTCTTGCCGGCGCTCCGTTCATCGTGCATAACTCCGACATACTGCTCGATATCGACTTCTCGCGCCTGATCGAGGAGCATATCTCCTCCGGCAATCTCGCCACCCTCGCGTGCCACCGGCTTCCTCGTCTCAGCAACGTGGTCATCGACAAAAATGGCCAACTGCTGGATGTGGAAAATCCGGGCGAGTCGAAACCCGATCCTTCGAATGCGGCGGACAAAACAGCATACACCGGCATCGCAATCTACTCTCCGGAAATACTGAAATTCCTTCCCCCCGGCGTCTCTCACGCCACCGTCGCGTGGGTTGCCGCATCCAAGGCGGGACGGAAGGTCAGGGCCGTGGATTTCACCGGCTGTTACTGGAACGACGTCGGCAATCCCGCAACTTATGCGCGGGGAATACTCGATGCCCTGAGAAACGACGGCGAGACGGTCTATCTGTCTCCGACCGCGGCCTGCGGGAAGATCGGGATGGACGGCTATGTGGTGCTGGAAGCGGAAAGCGCGGTGGAAGACGGGGCGCGCATCAGAAATTGCATCGTCATGCCCGGCGCACGCGTTTCGGCAACACATGAGAACCGGGTCATCGGACCGGATTACGCGGTCACGCTCTCGGAATCGGACATGCAGCCGTCGCTTCATGCTGTTGAGAAGAAGCGCGTCTCGCTTGCCGATCCGCTCTTTGCGGGGTATTTCGGGATTAATACCGGACGGGAGACTGCGCCTCTTCCGGACTCCGAACTCCCGACTCCGAACTTACCTTGGTCGGATGCCGTTCTCATCGGCCTCGGCGGTTCGGACAGGCGCTACTTCCGCGTGCGAAACGACAGCAAGACAGCAGTACTCATGGCCTGCAAACAGGATGACCCTGATTACGAACGGCACCTCGTCTATACGCGGTTCTTTGAAGCCCACTCGGTGCCGGTGCCCGGCCTCCTCGCGGCAAATGCCGCCGGAAAAAGCGCGCTTTTCGAGGACCTCGGCGACACGAGCCTCTATTCCTATCTCAAGTTCCCGCACGACGGCGCGCATATCGAGGACCTTTACCGCAGCGTGCTCGACATTCTCGTAAAGCTCCACACGCGCGTGACCGCGCATATCGGCGAATGTCCGCCGCTTCGGGAGCGGATATTCGATTATGATTATCTCAGGTGGGAGACGGGCTATTTTCTCGACCGGTTTGTCATTGGTCTGCGAAGGATGTCGATAAACGGGCGGCAGGCAATAGAGGAGGAATTCGACCGTCTCGCCCGGACCGTGGATGCTTTTCCCAAGGGCGTGATCCACCGGGATTTTCAGTGCCAGAACGTCATGATTACGCCCGGCGTTATTCCTCGGGTCATCGACTTTCAGGGAGCTCGCATGGCGCCTGCGGCCTACGACGTGGCGTCGATCCTCTGGGACCCTTACTGCCGGCTGGGCGATGGCATGCGCGAGAGATTGCTCGATTATTACCTGGGAGAAAGGAAGAATTCTTCGGAAGGATTCAGTGAACGGACGTTCCTGGACAGCCTCATCCCCTGCCGACTCCAGCGCCACATGCAGGCTCTGGGCGCCTACGGCTTCCTCTCAGTCGAGAAAGGCAAGAAGTATTTCCTGAAGCACGTTCCCGAGGCGCTCCGGCTGCTCAAGGAAGAAGTCGCCGCGGCGAAGAGCGAATACCCGGAACTCGCCCGGCTGGCGAACGGCCTCCAATAATCGTTCGGGGAAACGCTACAGCGCGCCCTTCGTCTTCAGTGCCTTCTCCACCGCCGCGATCTGCTCATTGAACAGCCTGCACTCTTCCTCATATTCGGCGGTCAGGTTCTGCGCCTTCTCTGCGCCGATGTGCACCGAGGTCTTCCCGAAGGTGAAGGCGTGCATGTCCTCCAGGTCGCAGAGATTGTCCTTGAGCCGTTTCAGTTCCGCCTTGAGTTCTTCGATAGTCATGCCATCAAGTTTTTCAGACATCAGAATTCATCCCCTGAAACTTTCTCCACCGGCAGTGGACGCAGAGGGAGAGACTTGCGTCCTCTGCTGGTGAAAAAATTTACTTTAATCCTTCCAAATAGTCAAGCGCCTCTTCGCGGCTCTTGAGCCCGCCCTCGGCCTGCCTCTCCTTGATCGCATCAAGTATCTCACGAAACCGCGGCCCCGGCGCAAGCCCCAGCCTGATGAGATCATCGCCGGTCACGAGCGGCCTGGCCTCGACGTTCAGGAACTTTGAATAATAGTACGCGAGCACCGCAGCCATGGGCTTTTCGGTGTCCGCGAATTTTTCCCTCGGCATGATTTCGTACGTCGCGCGCGCGTCCGCCTGGGCGAGGAGGAGGCTTTCCGGCAGGGCGTCGCCGAGGTCGCGGCAGTAGCGGTACATGGCGTTCCTGCTCGGGTCTCCGGGCGTGGAGAGGTTGAAGAGCCGCATATGGAATTGAATGACCTTAAAGACCAGCGACTCCGTATTTCGCGAAAGCCGGAAGCGCCTGCACACGGACAGCGCCTTATCCGCCCCGAGGTTGTCATGCCCGTGAAAACGGATGCGCCCGTCCTTGTCGGTGAATGTTTCGGGCTTCGCCATGTCGTGCAGGAGACAGGCGAAGCGGAGCGCGGCCTTGCGCGGCACGTTGTGCTCAAGACGCTCCTCGAGATGGGAGAGAACCGCCGGTGCATGCCCGGCCGAAATTACCGGCAGATCGTCGAGGACGCCGTCAAGATAGCCGGCTGTCTTGATGGAGTGGGTGAGCACGTCGTGGACATGGTACCTGCCGGGAGCAAATCCGCGGAGCGGCTCCAGCTCAGGCAGAAGCCCGGAAAGCAGGCCGAGCGAATCCATGAGCGAAAGGTGCTTCTCTGCGTCCCGCTCCGACAGGACCATAAAAAATTCGTCCCGCACGCGTTCGGGCGAAGGTTTGGCGACAAGTTTCGACCGTTGGCGGATATGGCCGATCGTCACGTCTTCGATCGTAAACCCGAGCGTCGCGGAAAATCTGACTGCGCGCAGAAGCCGGAGAGGGTCTTCCTCCAGCGCCTCGGGGCTCACCACGCGAACCAGTTTGCGCGCGAGGTCATCTTTGCCATGGAACGGATCGACGAGCCCGTCAAGGGAGTTTCGCGCGATGAATTCCCGCAGATCGAGCGCCATGGCGTTGACGGTAAAGTCCCGGCGTCCGAGATCAGCGGCAAGATCCGGCCCCTCGAAGCTGGTAAAGTCGAACTGGATGATTTCACGGTCCGTCCGTTTTACCACGCGCGTGATCTTCCGCTCTTCATCAAGAAAAAAGAAACTCCCGCCGATCCGGTCGGCGAACTGCCGCGCGACGGACTCGGACCCGGACGGCATCAGGAGATCGATGTCCTTGATGTCCTGTTTGCCGAGAAGCAGGTCCCGGACCGAACCGCCGACAAGGAAGACCGGCTGCCGGGTAAGCGAGAGGAGTTCATTAAGAAATTGCAAGGCGGGAGTGTCAATCATCATGGGAATCTCTTTTCATCGGAGAACCCTTCATAAGGCAGTGCCCGGACCAGCGAAAAGCGGTCCTGCTCAGGGACTGTTTGACCGGAATCGTGATTCATCATAGCATCCCGGCGCCGCCCGCGTCAAGCCGGCGGGAATCATTCTCTGCTTGCGCCGCGGGCCGCGTATCGTATATAGTGGTGAGAGGGAATTCAGGAGAAAGACGA
>DASWAB010000286.1:0-2738 GCA_036391375.1 Nitrospirota bacterium | reverse complement strand
ATCGCGCACAAGGACCTCGGCGGTCTCGCCCATGATGAGGCCGGAGATGGGATCGGTCAGCCCTTCGATCAGTCCGACGACCGGGACGAAGTCTTTCGGCCTGAGGGAGAGAACGGCCTGAAGCTTGCCGCCGAGGCTTTTCGCGCGCTGAAAGGCCGTGATAACATCGCGCAGTTTCTTCTTTATATAGAAGGAATAACTGGACATCGATTCCACGCCCGCCACAAGGACGATGTCGCTCCCTCCCGCGAGAATCTGGGCGGTTGCGCTTGCCGCGGCCTGCATGCCTGAAGCGCAGTTTCGCTGCACGCTGTAGGCGGGGACGCGCTGCGGGACGCCCGCGCGGAGCGCGATCACCCGCGCGATGTTCGCGGCGTCTGCTGGCATGCCCGCGTTCCCGACGATCACCTCGTCGATAAGCTCCCGGTCGATTCCCGTGCGCGCGATGAGCTCCTTGACAATAACTGAGCCCAGTTCGACCGGATGGACGTCCCTGAACGCCGTGCCCGCCTTGGCGTAGGGAGTGCGGAAACCATCTATGATAACGACTTCTTTCATGAGCGCCTCAAGTCTTCAGCCAGGGATGAGCACAGCTGAACACAGACTGAACGCCTTTTTCAGCATGCCAATCCGTGTGTATGGTCAAACCTTCGATTGCAGCTTCTTCATCTCTTCCTCACGGAGCACCCGCCTCAAGACCTTGCCGACGAGGGTCTTCGGGAGCTGGTCGCGGAACTCGATCTCCTTGGGGACCTTGAATTTTGAGAGCTGCTCCCTGCAGAAGTCAATGATCTCCTCGGCGGTCGCGGTCTCTCCTTCCTTGAGCACGATATACGCCTTGATCTTCTCGCCCAGAAACTCTTCGTGGGGCAGCCCCACCACCACCGCGTCTTTTACCTTGGGGTGCGTGAAGAGCACTTCCTCCACCTCCCGCGGATACACGTTTTCGCCCACGGTCTTGATCATATCCTTGATCCGGTCCACGATGAAGAAATAGCCGTCTTCATCCATTCTCGCGATGTCGCCGGTATGGAGCCATCCGCCGCGGAGGGCAAGCGCAGTCTCTTCCCGCTTGTTCCAGTATCCCTTCATCACCTGCGGCCCCCTGACCACGAGTTCGCCAGCCTCGCCTACGGGAAGGGTTTTATTGCCGGTTTCCACGTCCACGATCTTTGCTTCGGTATCAGGCCAGGGTACGCCGATGCTTCCGATTTTTCTCCGGCCGAAGATAGGGTTGGCATGTGTAATCGGCGACGCCTCGGACAGCCCGTATCCCTCGACGATCCTCGCGCCGGTAAGCGATTCGAACCGCTCCTGCACCTCGCGCATGAGCGGACCGGCCCCGCTGATGGCGGCCTTGAGGGAGGTAAGGTCGTACTTTCGCGTCTTTGGATAGTTGCCGATGGCCAGATACATTGCCTGGATGCCGGGGAAAAACGTGGGGCGGTATTTCTCGATATGGCGGAGCACCTCTCTGGTGTGGAACTTGGGGAGCAGGACCAGCTCCGCGCCGATGAGGATGGCCAGGTTCATTGCCGCGGTCATGCCGTAGACGTGGAAGAAGGGGATCGCGGCGAGCAGGATGTCCTGGCCTTCCTTTTCCGCCCTGACCCACGTCTTGCATTGAACGGCATTCACGACGAGGTTCCGGTGGGTGAGCACCGCCCCCTTGGGGACCCCGGTCGTGCCTCCTGTGTACTGCAGGATCGCGACGTCGCCGGGGGAGACGGAAGTTGCTGGCCTGCTCCGTGGCGCCTCATCCACGAGTTTCATAAAGTCATAAATCGGAGGCTGTCGTTTTACCTTCACCCACTGTTTCTCGATCTTTGCCTTGACGGGGTAGAGGATGTTCTTGGGAAAGGGGAGGTAGTCTTTGATCCCGCAGAGGACCAGGCGCTTCACGTTTGTCCGCTGCACGACGGAGGATATCACGGGATAAAACAGGTCGAGCGCCACGAGCGTCTCCGCCCCGCTGTCTTTAAGCTGAATTTCCAGTTCATGCGCGTGATAGAGGGGATTGGTGGGGACTGCCATGGCGCCGGTCCGCAGCGTACCATAATAGGCGATGACCATCTGAGGCACGTTCGGGAGCATAAGCGCCGCCCGGTCTCCCTTTTTGATCCCAAGACCCAAAAGGGCGTGCGCAAACCCGTTCGCCAAGCCGTCCAATTCGGCGTAGGATATCCGCTTTCCATAGAACAGCAGTGCGTTGTGATTCGGGAGCCTTTCGGCGGTTCGCGCCAGGAGGTTCCCCAGGCAGAACTCAGGATAGGCAAGACTCGGGGGAATGCCTGCCTCGTAGAATTTGATCCAAGGACGCTCGGTATATGACAGAACAGCGGCCATCCATTCCCCCCCTTGGAATATTCACGATCTATGGGCGCCGCGCCCCCGTCCGATGATTATTTCAGACAGCTGTTGTCCGAATCTCCCGCGACTTACTCTGCATTTATTATAACACATTATCTGCCGCATTTTACTTCGGGGCGGTGTCAGGCTGACGCTTTGCGCCCGCCTGAAAGCGGCGGCGGGGAGGGCGGGCGTGCTGCTGTCTTGCGGCCCGCTGTTTTTCCTCGACCGTGCGCCTGATTTCCTTGACGTACATGGCGTCGTCGGCCCAGAGGACGGGAATCTTCTGGCCGATGAATTTCTCGATTTCCTCGAGTGAATATACATACTCCTCGTCGGCGAGGCTCACCGCCTTGCCGCTTGCTCCGGCGCGTCCGGTGCGGCCGATG
>DASWAB010000285.1:0-2456 GCA_036391375.1 Nitrospirota bacterium | reverse complement strand
CATCCCCATCCCCTTTATGCGAAGTTTTACTACTCCCACCCTCCGGTGGTGGAACGGGTGAGGGAACTGAAGGCCGCGGCCAGGAGCCGGTAGTCGGGAGACAGAGGAAAACTGGTTCCGGCGTCCTCCCTTCACTGTATTGTCTCCCAGGTTCTGACTCCTGACTTCCTGTTCTTCTCACTTTCCCATTGACCATTATCGCCCTCTTATGATATTTTTAACCATTGTTTATGCAAAAGATCAGACGCAGCGCGTCTTGAACAGAAGGGGGAACGTCCGGAAGTCAGGGTGGGCAGGAAATTCAGGGATGTCTATTCAAGCGATCAAGGGAGTAAAAGACATATTGCCGGAGGACGCGCCAGCCTGGCGCCGTCTCGAGGCAACAGCGCGCACGCTGTTCGAGGACTACGGCTTTTCCGAGATCCGCGTGCCTGTATTCGAATATACCGAGCTGTTTGCCCGGAGCATCGGGGCGTCAACGGACATCGTCGAGAAGGAGATGTATACCTTTGAAGACCGCGACGGCAGAAAGATCACGCTCAGGCCGGAAGGGACCGCGGGCGTGGTCCGCGCGTACATCGAACACAAGATGTATGCTGAAAATCAGCTCACGAGGCTTTACTACCTCGGTCCGATGTTCCGGCATGAGCGGCCGCAGAAGGGGAGGTACCGCCAGTTTTATCAGATCGGCGTGGAAGCGCTGGGGCTCGACCACCCGCACATCGACATCGAACTCCTCGCGATGCTGCATGCGCTCTTTGAACGGCTGGGGATAACAGGCCTGACCCTGCAAATCAACTCGCTGGGCGACGGCGCCTGCAGGGGCGCATACCGGGATGCCCTCAAGAAGTATCTTTCCGCAAAGCTCCCGACCCTGTGCGAAGACTGCCGCAGGAGATACGAGACCAACCCTCTTCGCGTCCTCGACTGCAAGGTGGACGCCGGCAAATTCAGCGACTCGCCGGTCATGCTCGATTATCTGTGCGGCCCCTGCAAAACGCATTTCGAGACCGTGGAGCAGGGGCTCAAAAAACTGGGAGTCCCTTTCGAGGTGAATCCCCGCCTGGTCCGCGGGCTCGATTACTACACCCGGACCACGTTCGAGCTGGTCATGGGACACCTGGGCGCGCAGAACACCGTGGCCGCGGGCGGAAGATACGACGGCCTGGTGCAGGAGATCGGCGGCCCGGCCACGCCCGGAATCGGCTTCGCGCTCGGGGCCGAGCGGGCAATATCCCTCATGGACACGAAAGCCTTATCAGCTCCGAGACCCGCGCTCTATATTGCGGCGCTGGGGCCGGAGGCCGTCGCCCTCGCGCTCCCGCTTGTTCATGCCCTTAAAGATTCCGGCATCCGCGTTGATACGGATTATACGGGCGCCTCTCTCAAGAGCCAGATGAAGAAGGCCGATAAGTCCGGCGCGGGGTTTACCCTGATCATCGGCGAGCAGGAAATGAAGTCCGGCAGCGCCGTCCTTCGCAACATGCGGACCAGGGAACAGTCCGAAATCGCGCTTGCGACTGCCGGGGAAGAATTGAAGAAAAGGATGGTCCGCGCATCATGAAGATCGGCGTTATCTCCGACACCCACGTGCCGACCATCGCGTGGACATTGCCGCCCGCGATATACGATATTTTCAAGGGGGCCGATCTCATCCTTCACGCCGGGGACATCGTCGAGCTTTCCGTGCTGGATGAGCTGAGGGCCATCGCCCCGGTTGAAGCGGTCGCCGGAAACATGGACGATTCCGAGGTCCATCGGAAACTTCCGGCGAAGAAAGTCCTCTCGCTCGGCGGCTATTCCGCAGGCCTTATCCACGGCAAATACAAGATCGACATCCAGCGTGAGATGATCAGAAAAGAGTTCGGGGACGTCGATCTGATCGTCTACGGCCATTCTCATACGCCGTACTGGGGGAAGGCCGGCGACGTTTATTTCCTGAACCCGGGAAGCCCGACCGACACGGTGCACGCGCCGTACCATTCCGTTGCGCTGCTTTACGTGGAAGCGGACTTGCGCGCGGAGATTGTCAGAATTTGAAAGCGTCTCTGTATTTAACCCGGACAAGCTGGAACCAATGAGCTTGGACCAAGGCGCAAGGGCCGCGATGAAGGCAGAAACTTTCGAGTTTAATACCAAGGTAAAGCTTTTCTTCGCGTTCTTCGCGCCCTCGCGGTAAAATTTATTCCCCTTTTGTAAAAACACGTTTAAGTTGCAAAGGTTTTTCTTTTATGCTATTTTCTGATTCATATGGCGATTGAAAAAATAAAATTCGGGACCTCGGGATGGCGCGGTGTTATCGCCGATGAATTTACCATGGCGAGGGTGCGCGTGGTGACGCAGGCAATCGCGGACCATATCATAGCGCAGGGCCTGAAGGACAAGGGCGTGGTCGTCGGGTACGACACGCGGTTCCTGTCGGAGCGTTTTGCGGAGGAGTCCGTGAAGGTCCTTGC
>DASWAB010000284.1:0-12135 GCA_036391375.1 Nitrospirota bacterium | reverse complement strand
TCCCCTGATTTTTAATAGAACAGTTGAAACCGCCGGGCCTGGATGTTTATGAGCAATCCCAGGGCGAGAAAGGTGGTGATGATGGACGTCCCGCCATAGCTCACGAGAGGGAGCGGGACGCCCACGACCGGCACGATGCCCACCGCCATCCCCACGTTGATGAACACATAGAGCGATATCATGGAGACGATGCCGCCTGCCATGAGGACGCCGAGGCGGTCTTTTGCGTTCTTTGCCGTGTCCACACCCACGAGCAGGAAGGCCAAATATAAAAGAATCAGCACGCTGGCGCCCACAAAGCCGGTTTCCTCCGCGATCACGGCGAAAATGAAGTCCGTATGGCGCTCGGGCAAAAAGGCCATCTGACTCTGCGTGCCTTTGCGGTACCCTTTGCCCGTGATCTGGCCCGATCCGACGGCGATCTTGGACTGGTTCGCGTGATAGCCGCTGCCGAGCGGGTCCGAACTCGGGTCGACGAAGGCCTTGATCCTGTTCTGCTGGTATGGCTTGAGCGAGCCCCATATCTTGTGCCGCACCGGCGGGACCAGCAGGACCAAAGACGCGATCATGGCCGCCGTAAGCAGCACCATCACGACTGTGCGCACACGTATGCCCGCGAGCATGACGATGAGAGCGGACGTCAAAAGCAGCATAAGCGCGGTCCCCAGGTCCGGCTGCTTGAGCACGAGCGCAAGGGGAACCAGGAGCATGGCTGCCGGAATGGCCAGGTCCCTGAGCGCATAGCCGCCGCGCTTCGGATCTTCGGCGAAATAGCGCGCCAGGGCAAGCGTGATCGAAAGTTTGGCGAGTTCTGACGGTTGAAACGCAAAAGACCCGATGGCGAGCCAGCGCTGGGCGCCCATGCCGGTCCTGCCCATGATCATGACGAGCATCAGGAGGAGAAGCGAAATCACATAGAGCACATAGGCGTAGCGGCCCACCGTGTGATAGTCGGGGAGAATCACGAGGAACATGATGAACGCCCCGACGGAGACCCAGACGAGCTGCTTGTAAAACAGCGAAGAAGGGCCTCTTGCCGTGTACGTGGCGCTGTACACTGCGGCGAGCCCGATGAGCGCGATGGCGAACACGAGGCTGATCATGCCCCAGGGCAGGTTAGGGAGTCTTTTGCTCAACACTTTTTAAATACTCCTCAATGACTTTTTTCGCCACGGGCGCGGCGGCCGACCCGCCGTGCCCGCCGTGTTCGACCAGCACGGCCACGGCGATTTTCGGGTTGTCGGCCGGCGCGTAGGCGATGAACCACGCATGGTCCTGGGTGCTCTCCCCGAGTTTTCTGCCGGGGACTTTCTGGGCGATCACCTGCGCGGTCCCGGTTTTTCCGGCCACGACGGCGAGCGGGGTCTGGGCGCCGTGGGCGGTGCCGCCGGGTTCATTGACCACGCCGGCGAGCGCACGGCGCACCTGCTCCAGCGCTTTCGCGTCAAGGGCGACCCTGCCCTTGGGGACGGAAGAGAAGGCTTTGATCGCCCCCGTCTCGCGGTTGCGCGTCTGCTTGAGCAGCGTCGGGCGGTAGAAGTACCCGCCGTTCGCCACGGCGCTGATCATCTGGCACGCCTGGATCGGGCTGACAAGAACGAACCCCTGGCCGATGGAATTAATATAGGTGTCTCCCGCGTACCAGGCATCACCGGTCCGTTTTTTCTTCCAGGCGGTCGTGGGGATGAGGCCCTGTTTTTCGTCGGGAAGCGGAATGCCGGTAAGGCTTCCGTATCCGAGCTTTCGCGCGTACTCGGCGACTTTGTCCCAGCCGATCCGCTCTCCCATGGTGTAGAAATACACGTCGCAGGACTCGACCAGCGCCTGATGAAACGAGATCGGACCATGTCCGCCCTTTTTCCAGCACCGGAAGGCGTGCTTGCCGCTCTGAAGGAAACCGCGGCAGGTAACTTTTTCATTCGGATTGATGACGCCGGTCTCGAGGCCTGCCAGCGACACGATAATCTTGAATGTCGAACCGGGGGGGTATACGCTCTGAATCGCCCGGTTATAGAGCGGGTGCGTCGGGTCGTTCATGAGGCGCACCCAGTCCTTCGGCGAGATTCCCCGCGGGAAAAGATTGGGGTCGTACGTGGGGTGGCTGGTCAGGGCGAGAATTTCGCCCGAGTTCGGATCCATGGCCACCACTGCCCCCGCGCGGTCGCCGAGCCCCTCTTCCGCGGCTTTCTGCACGTCGAGATCGATGGTGAGGAAGATGTCCGTGCCCGGTCGCGGATCCTCGATGCCGAGGTCCTTCACCTTCCTTCCCGCGGCGTTCACCTGAATCATGCGCCTGCCCGCGGCGCCGCGCAGGTATTTATCGTAGATTTTTTCGAGGCCGCCCTGGCCGGTCAAAAGCCCGAGGTCCGCCTGCTCCTGCTTGCGCTGGGACGGCGACACCTTGCCGATGTAGCCAAGCTGGTGTGAGGCCATCCCTCCGTAGGGATAATATCTGCGAAGTTCAGGCTCGACGATCACTCCGGGCAGATCGTCCTGATGGGCCTCCACGACGGCCACCTCGTCCCACGTCGCCTCCTCCCTCACTTTTACCGGCTCGTATTTGGTCCTGAGAGGAGCCGCATCGTCTATCGCACCGCGGACAGCGTCGGGTTTGGTCTTCACCATCGCTGACAGCTTCTCGATAGTAGTTTTAAGATCAGGCGCGTCTTCAGGCACGACCGAGATGTCGAAGGCAAGAACATTCTCGACGAGCGGCCTGCCGTTGCGGTCGTAAATAATGCCTCTCGGCGGCCTGAGTTTTACCGGCCTGATGCGGTTGCTCTCCGCCTGCTCGTAGTAGTAGGCCCCCTTGACCGCCTGGAGGTACCAAAGGCGGACGAAGAGAGCCAGAATGAACGCGATGATGAAGATCGCCAGCAGCGGAAGTCTTTTCTGAATGTCACTGGGGTTGTCCTGCTGCTCCACTTACAACTCCTTTTGGAGGGCTCTCCTTTTCAGGAGGGGCAGAATGCCTTTTTTGCCGGCCAGCCGCAGCAAAATGAAGCCGAGGATGCTGGTAGAGAAGGCCTGGGGAACCAAACGGCCGACAAGAATGCTGAAAAAGGGAACGGCGCCATAGGTCACCTGCATGAAAAAAGCAATGAGTAAGCCCTCGACCAGGCTGAAGGCGGCGAGAAAAAGCATAAGGGTGGGACTGGAAATATGCAGCACCTTTGAGCCGAGCAGCCCCGCCGCAAGGCCCGCCATCCCTTGCGTCAGGCCGGAGAGCCCGATGAGGCCGGCGGAGCCGATGTCCTGAATCAGTCCGATGCCCATGCCCGCGAGCGTCGCTTCGACCGGTCCGGTCGTCAGCCCGATGATATAGAGCAGGGCCAGGCCGAGGTCCGGCTTCACGCCTGCAAAAGACAGCGGGTTGAGCAGGCTGGCTTGAAAGGGAATGAGCAGCAGAAGGATGATGAAATAAACACGGGGCTTCATTTTGTAAGGACCAGCGCCTCTTCCAGACGCGATAACCTGACCGCTGGCTCCGCCACCACGGTTTGGAACGCGCTTGCCTCTTGTTTGGTCGCCTTGACGACGGTTGCCACGGAAAGGCCCTTGGGGTAGACGCCGTCGAGACCCGAGGTGACGAGCAGGTCCCCCTCCTGGATGTCGGCATAGTACGAGACGTACTTGAGTGCGCACGTTTCGAGCTTGCCTTCGAGCAGCCCTTCTTCACGGTTGCGCATTACCCTGACGGCAAGCGTGCTTCCCGGGTCGGTGAGGAGCATCACCTTCGCCGTGTTCGGCAGGGTGGTCTGCACCTTCCCTACCACCCCCTCCGCCGTGATCACCGCCATCCCCCGCCCGATGCCGTCATGCGAGCCCTTGTTGATCGTCACCGTGCTCGAGAAGGGAGACGAGTCCCTGCCGATCACCTGGACCATGACCGAAGCGGGCGGCTGGAGGCGCTTGAAATTCAGGGCGTCCCGCAGCCTGTCGTTTTCGAGGAGGACCTCGTTCATGACCGCGTTCTCGAGTTTCAGCCGCTCGATCTCTCCCCGGAGATGCTGGTTTTCCCGTGTCGTTCCCACGAGAAAGAGGTACCCCTTGCCGACCGAAACCACGGCGTTAAAACTGCCGGTGATAATGCGCTCGAAAAACCCCGACACGGCCAGCACCGGCTTTTCCAGGAACGTGAACCGTCCGTTCTTTACCTGGATGGTGACCAGCCAGAAGAGAAAGGCAAAAAGAAACAGGATAAATAATGATTTTTTGTGTTTTGCGATGAAGCCGGGCATCCTCGTAAGCCGCTTTCCCTTTACCCCGTAAGGAGATCGTCTTCCTGCTTTCGATAACGTTCCCGAAAAACCCGCCTGCTCATGCGAATCAGACCGCTCTCGATCTTCCCGGAATTACATAATGACCTTCTGCAGGACCTCCTCGTCGTCGAGGATCTTTCCCGCGCCGAGCGCCACGCACGTAAGAGGGTTTTCTGCAATGATAATGGGCAGAGACGTCTCTTCGCGAAGGAACACGTCCAGGCCTTTGAGAAGCGCCCCGCCGCCCGCCAGCACGATGCCCTTGTCAACGATGTCCGCGGAAAGCTCGGGCGGCGTGTTTTCGAGCGCAAGCTTGATGCCGTTCAGGATCTGGCTGATGGGCTCCGCGAGCGCCTCCCGCACCTCGTCGTCGTCGAGAATGAGCGTTTTGGGGATTCCCGAGACCAAGTCCCGCCCCTTGATTTCCATGGTCATGCGCTGATTGTCCGTCTTGTACGCCGAACCCAGATCGAGTTTGATCTGCTCGGCCATCATCTCGCCGATCAGCAGGTTGTACTTTCGCTTGATGTAGTTGATGACCGCCTCGTCCATCTTGTCGCCGCCCACCCGGATGGCCTTGCTGTAGACCACGCCGTCCATGGAAATGACGGCGATGTCCGTCGTGCCGCCCCCGATATCCACGATCATGTTGCCGGAGGGCTCGGAAATGGGCAGCCCGGTGCCGATGGCCGCGGCCACGGGCTCTTCGATGAGGTAGACGTCCCTGCCGCCCGAAGTAATAGCGGCGTCCTTGACCGCGCGCTGCTCGACCTGCGTGATCCCCGAGGGGACGCCGATGACGATGCGTGGACGCATGAACGATTTGCGGTTGTGCACCCGCTGGATGAAATACTTGAGCATCTCGCCGGTGACGTCGAAGTCGGATATGACGCCGTCCTTGATCGGGCGGATCGTCCTGATGTCGCCCGGCGTGCGGCCGAGCATCCGTTTGGCCTCCGCACCCACGGCGAGCACTTTGTCGGTCTTCGAGGAGATGGCGACGACCGACGGCTCGTTGCAGACAATCCCTTTCCCCTTCACATAAACGAGCGTGTTGGCCGTCCCGAGGTCGATCGCCATGTCGTTTGAGAACCAGCCCATGATTGTGTTGATAAACATTGTGCGCGATGACTCCTTTCGATGATTAAAGAAAACCGGCTATCCCGCGCCTTGGCATCCCCCGGCTCCCGCCGGAAGGGGCTCCACTAAGAACGGGTTCATACGGGTGCGCTTCCCGAGCATTCCACTCCGGCGGGGCATTTTCTCCGCGCCCTCACCGTGAGTGCTCTGGAAAATCATGGCTGCGCTTCCTGGCGATTGTTTGTTTCCTTCGCCGCGACATCAGGCCGCCGGTCCTGTTTTGCTGCCGCACCCGCAGGGACGACGGCAACGACAGACGTTCTTGCCAGCATGTCCCCGATCCGCATGCCGGCGTTATCGCCGATGGCGGTGAGCGATTCCACGCAGAAGGCCGCAGGGCCAAGGGCCCATCCGGCGTACGGTATCAAAAAGAGGAAATAGGCCAGGACGAGCGGCGCGTTTCTGATGATGGATTCCCGATAGGTGACCGCATGTCCCTCATCCGAGGACACTACCCGGAGGCCGATGAGCTTTTTACCGAGGCTCTGGCGCTCAAACAGACCGTCGCGGATGAGAATGTACCCGGCCGCGGACAGGAAACCGAGCACATCAGGCAGCCGCGCCAGGCCGATGATGAGCAGGAGATCGACAAGTCCGGCGACAGCCCGGGTTGTGAGATCCGCCTTCTGCAAAGAGCCTCCTCAATTCTTTCATACTATCAGAATGACCAGCCGATTTCAAGCTTAAAAACGGCGCTTACGACCGGCAGAAGGGGAGATACGCGCAGAAATGCGCCTTCCGTTCACCAAAATGAGTTAGAGCTTTTTTTCTCAAAAAGGTGTATAGTAACGTACGGTTTTAAAAAAGGGAGTGTTGCTTTTCCTGATATGACGTGTTGTTCGACGTATCCCCTCCCGGCGTCAGGCAGATCTCGAACGAACACATAAGGAGAAAATGGTATGCTGGAAAAAAGCGCGGTGGGCGATAGCATCGTATCTTATTGTACGAAGTGCAAACAAGGTCTTGACCATAATGTAGTGTCCCTTGAAGGGAACGCAGTCGCCAAAGTAAAATGCAGGACCTGCGGCAGCACGCACAAGTTCAGGGATCCTGCCGCTGTTAAGAAATCGCGGGCGCCGAAAAAGAGGGAAGACGCGATAAAGACAGCGGAAATGCTCTGGGAAGCCTGCCTGGCGGAAGCAAAAGGAAAGGAACGGGTTTACGCCATGTCGGACAAGTACCGGATCGGCGACATCGTGCTTCACGACACCTTCGGCAAGGGCGTGGTCAGAAAGACCTATGCCAACAAGTGCGACATGCTTTTCAAGGACAGGGAGCGCCTCATGGCGTCGGCGAACTGAGCGGAAGCTTTTCGCCATCATTTCCTCCAAGCGGATGCGCGGCAATCCTCTCTAAAATCAGCGGGCCAGTTTCTCCGCGTTCCGCAATGGCCCGGATGATTCTGATGAAGGCCTGTATTAACCGTCAGTATTGAATCGGCTGCCGGCAAGCGATAACTCCCTGTCTTCTCTTCTGTACCGGGTGCTCTTTCCTTAAACCAAAATCTGAATAACGACAACTGCGTGGTTTCATGATCCGCGGCATGAAGCGACCGCGGCCAGCGATACAGGGGAGGCACGCGCCTTCTTGACAAAATACAGGATATGTTTTATCCTTATATTGTATGAGGTATAGATTTTTCCGTTATCGGCAGCCGGATTACCAAGGGAAAAGGAGGTGGCGAATATGGAGGAGAGAAGGGGTATCGTGACCATGAAAGGAAACCCGCTCACCCTGCTCGGTACGGACATCAAGGTCGGCGACAGGGCCCCGGATTTTATGGCGCTGGACAGCGAACTGAATGAAGTTGCGCTCGCTGATTTTTCAGGAAAGACCAGGGTCATCAGCGTAACGCCGTCGCTCGACACCCCCGTGTGCGATCTGCAGCTCAGGAGGTTCAATCATGAGGCGGCGTCCCTGCCGCAGGATGTCGTCGTGCTCAACATAAGCATGGACCTTCCCTTTGCCATCGCGCGATTCTGCGCGACGGCCGACATTACGAAAGCGAAGGCCCTGTCGGACCACCGGAGCGCGTCTTTCGGCGCGGCCTATGGGGTTTTGATCAAGGAGCTGAGGCTTCTCGCGCGCTCGATTTTCATTGTCGACAAGGACAACATCGTGCGCTACAAGGAGATCGTGCCGGAACAGTCGAATCATCCTGATTACGAGAAGGCGCTTGCCGCCCTCGGCAGGATCACCGGGCTCGCAAAGGCCGCATAGGAAACCACGGGGAGGGTGAAAAAAGGAAAAGGCAGGCCTCAAGAGAGGCCTGCCTTTTTAAGGTTTGGCTTAGAGTTTTACGCTTTTACGACATTCGCCGCTTTCGGCCCCTTGGGGCTGTCGACAACGTCAAAAGTCACGCTCTGACCTTCGCTCAGCGACTTGAAGCCGCTTTCCTGGATGTCAGAGAAGTGGACAAAAACATCTCCGCCGTCTTCTTTGGTAATGAATCCAAATCCCTTGGAATCATTGAACCACTTAACGGTGCCTTTTGCCATTCAGCTCGTTCCTCCTTCTGTGGATATTGAAGATTGCGGAAATGTCATAAAAAAAACCGCAAAGTGTAGAATCTTTGCGGCCTCTCACAACAAAGACTTCCGAACTTCAACAATATAATTGCATACTTTGGCCTTAAAGTCAAGTGTTTTTTCGTTTTTTCTCGCAAGGAAGACACCCCTTGCAGCTGGTGAAAACCTGGACAGCCGCCGGGCGCAAGAGTATACTCTATTATATTGAACGAGGAGGAAGGGATGTCCCGTCACGAGCGCCGGCCATTAAAAATTGAACGGACCGCCTGGAACCTGAAGCCGCTCTTTGCGCGCGACGACGACCCCCGGATGGAAAAAAAGAGAAAGGGGGTAAAGCAAAAGAGCTATGCATTCATCAACGCATGGAAAGACCGCGCCGAATACCTCGAGGACCCGCTGGCCCTGCGGGAGGCGCTGGACCAATACGAGAAGTGGAAGCGGCAATGCGGCAGCGACGGCGATGAAGGGTACTATTTCTGGCTCCGCTGTCAGCAGGACCAGAACGATCCGAAGCTCAAGGCCCGGTTTAACAAGATCCAGGAGTTCAGCAAAAAGATCGAGAACGACATCCAGTTCTTTCATCTGCGGATCGGCCGGATCGCGCCCCACGTCCAGAAACATTTTCTTTCGCATCACGCCCTTGGAACATACCGGCATTTTCTGGAACGGTTGTTCGCGGAATCGCGCTATCACCTGAGCGAACCCGAGGAAAAGATCATGAACCTCAAGTCCGCCACGTCCTATGCGAACTGGACGAGGATGACGGAGGGGTTTCTGTCGCGGGAAGAGCGGCCGGCGGCCGGCGAGGACGGCCGGACAAGGGCGAGGCCGTTCACCGAGCTTGTCGGCCTGATGAACAGCAGGCAGGAACGAGTGCGGGATTCCGCGGCTGCGGCGTTCAACGACATTCTCCGCGAGAACCTCGAAGTGGCCGAGGCCGAGCTCAATTCCATCCTCCAGAACAAGATGATCGACGACGAGCTCCGCGGCGCGCCCCGGCCGGACGCGCTCCGGCATCTTGCCGACGACATCGAGAGCGGGACCGTGGACGCGCTGATCGGGGCGGTGGCGAAGCGCTTTACGATCTCCGTCCGGTATTATGCGCTCAAGGCGCGGCTGCTCAGGGCCAGAAAGCTCAAATACCACGAACGGAACGCGGAGTACGGCGAAGTCGCCAAGCGCTATTCCTATGCGAAATCCGCGAACCTCGTCCATACGGTCCTGGGCAGGCTCGACCGGGAATTCGCCGCGATCTTCGAGGGGTTCGTCAAGAACGGCCAGGTCGACGCGTACCCCAAAAAAAGCAAGGACAGCGGCGCGTTCTGCATGCACCACCTCATGGCCCAGCCCACCTATATCCTCCTGAACCACACGGGAAAACTCCATGACGCGCTGACCCTTGCGCATGAGCTCGGCCACGGCATCAACAACGAGCTCATCAAACAGAAGCAGCACGCCCTCGATTTCGGCGCCCCGACTTCGACCGCCGAGGTCGCAAGCACGTTCATGGAGGACTTCGTCCTCGACGAGATCCTGCGCGAGGCCGACGATGAGCTGCGGCTTGCGGTCATGATGCAGAAGCTGAACGACGATGTCTCGTCCATCTTCCGGCAGGCGGCCTGCTACCGTTTCGAGCAGGAGCTGCACGCGGAGTTCAGGCGCAGAGGCTACCTGTCGAAGGATGAGATCGGAAAGCTGTTTCAGAGACACATGGCCGCGTACATGGGCGATTCCGTCGAGCAGTCCCCCGGTTCGGAGAACTGGTGGGTCTACTGGAGCCACATCCGGTATTTTTTCTACGTCTATTCCTACGCGAGCGGGCTTTTGATTTCCAAGTCGCTCCAGCATTCGGTGAAGCAGGACCCGGCGTTCATCGGCAAGGTCAAGGAGTTCCTCTCCGCGGGCCTGTCCGATTCGCCGAAAAACATCTTTTTGCGCCTCGGGATCGACATCTCCGACAAAGGGTTCTGGGACAGGGGGCTGGATGAAGTGGAGAAGCTGCTCGATGAGACGGAGGGGCTTGCGAAGAGGCTGGGGAAGATACGGAAGGAGAATGACTGGCGGGGTGGACGGGGCTCGAACCCGCGACCTCCGGCGTGACAGGCCGGCGTTCTAACCGAACTGAACTACCACCCCGAGAACCAATTGTAAATGCAGAGTCGTGAGTTCTTAGTTAAACTCAAAAACTAACAACTAAAAACTCAAAACGGTATTTTTTTGGTGGGCGGAACAGGGATCGAACCTGTGACCCCAGCCTTGTAAGGGCTGTGCTCTCCCAGCTGAGCTATCCGCCCCGGTTCCTTTTAGCGCGTCTTTTTTCTTTATCGAAAAACGAGCTATAACTATCTATTATTCTCCGCCAAAAGTCAAGCGAAATTTAAAACACGGGTGTCAGCCCACAATAGAGGTGGAGGTTGCGGCATGCTTGCGCGCCGTCCTGAAAAAGGGAGCGGAGCAGGGCGCTATGCTTAGCGGAAATCCGCTGATTTTGGCTGTTCCGCCATGTATCGCGCTTCTTCCGGCTGGCGGTAGGAGGACGCGGTCCCAAGCTTCCAGGTATAGACCCTGCCGCAATGTTCGCACGAGGCGCCGGTGAGCGCCCCATTGCAGGAGGGGCAGTAGATGGCGTAGTGGCGGGAAAGCAAAGATTCGTGCTCGCTGAGGTTCACCTTCCGGCCGCAGCAGTTGAAGTCATTCGCCAGGTCCTCACCGCACACGCAGCGCCGGTCCCGCGGCCAGGGGAGCATGCCCTCCAGCTTGTAGACCGCCTGCC
Organism: Nitrospirota bacterium; assembly: GCA_036391375.1. Taxonomy (GTDB): domain Bacteria; phylum Nitrospirota; class UBA9217; order UBA9217; family UBA9217; genus DASWAB01. The sequence goes on along the minus strand of DASWAB010000284.1, from coordinate 1,432 downwards.
CCAGGAGATCCACCAGTTCGTCCTGAGTGGCGCCCCCCACGAAGGTTTCCGTGAGTTTTTCCCGGATATTGATCATGAGCGGGTCTTCCTTCAGGAAACGGAGCATTTTGCGGATCCGTTCTTCGCCCCGGCCGAGCCGCGAGAGGGAGCGCAGATTTTTATTTACCTTGTAATGCTCCTGGAAATAGATCAGCATCCAGATCTGCGCCATGTCGTAGAAAAATTCCAGGATCGGATAATACCCGTACTTTGCCTTCAAGGCCCGTTCGCCTTCTCCCCGTCTTTCCGGGATTGAAGGAAACACCGCGATCAGGAAGCCCTCTTCGAAGTCCTCGTAAAAAAAAGGCGTGCCGGCGAAGTGGCGGCATCCGCAATGGGTGCACTGAACGATATTGAATTCCCACTTCAGCAGCGCATGCCTTGCCTGCGGGGTCCTGCTGACGTCCACCCACGTGATGATCCCGGCCTCGAAATCGCGGTTGCAGCTTCCGCACTCGAACGTCTCGCGGCTGTATGCCTCCGCCTGTTTGGCCAGCAGATTGAACATGGTTCTATTATATAGTACTTCAGGTCAAAAAACAAACTTTAAAATCGTTCTCCGTTTATGGTAATATGGGCGCGAAAAAGACCGGCCCGCGGCCTCAAGTCTGAAGCAAGCGCCCGCGGGCCGGAACGAACGATTTCTGACGAAAGGGGTTTTTCATGCCGATACAAGAGGACGCGATTTTGACCACGGCGCTGCATTCGGAAGTTGAGAACCGGTTCCTTACCTATGCGCTTTCGACCATCGTCTCCCGCTCGCTTCCCGACGTGCGCGACGGGCTCAAGCCCGTTCACCGCCGCATTCTCTTCGCCATGTGGGAGATGGGCCTGGGGCCCACCGCCAAGTTCAGAAAGAGCGCGGCCGTGGTAGGCGAGGTGCTCGGGAAGTTCCATCCCCACGGGGACCAGGCCGCCTACGACGCCATGGTCAGGATGGCGCAGGACTTCTCGCTCCGGTATCCCCTGATCGAAGGGTCGGGAAATTTCGGGAGCCTCGACGGCGATCCTGCGGCCGCGATGCGCTATACCGAGGCCAGGCTCTCGCATCTGGCCGAGGAGCTTTTAGTCGAGATCGAAAAGGACACGGTCTCGTTCCGGCCGAACTACGACAACTCGCTCAAGGAGCCGGCGGTCCTTCCCGCGCGCTTCCCCCAGCTTCTGGTAAACGGGACCTCCGGCATCGCCGTGGGCATGAGCTGCTCCTTCTCGCCGCACAATATTTCTGAGGTGGTCGACGGACTCGCGGCCCTGATCGACGACTCGAACATTGAGGCCAAGGACCTCTTGAAATTCATCAAGGGCCCGGACTTCCCGACAGGCGGCCAGATCCTCAATACCAAGAAAGAACTCCGCGAAATCTATCAGTCCGGCTCCGGCGCCATCAGGGTAC
>DASWAB010000283.1:0-7620 GCA_036391375.1 Nitrospirota bacterium | reverse complement strand
TCCTTGTTCTGCATGAGCACGGCAGGTCTTCCGGCAGGCCAAGCGTAGAGCGATTACATATAAGCATATCCGCTTCCCCTTGTCAAACACTAAGAAGCGCAGGGAGAAAATGGATTCATTTATTAATGTACTACTTTATTGGTATTAATTATTTATTAATAACAGAAACTTTTACCGATGTCAAGAAAAACCTGTATTTGGGCGGGGTATTTTAGGGTGATCCTAAAAGATTGCGCTATGTTGCAGAATAAAAAATGATTGATAATTCGATTAGTTAGAAGCAAAAAGTTAAGAAGCTTTTAAAAAGACGGAAATCTGAAGCATCTTACTCATAGCTATTGCGGCTTATCAAGAAAGACAATGGACCTTACTTCGATCATCCCCGCAGCACCCGCTTGTCCCCGACGCGCTGCGTGAGCTTCTGCGAGTCGAAATATTCCATGAGCGGCACGGCGAACTTGCGTGAAGTTTTGGCCAGGTCGCGGAACTCGGCCATGGTGATCTCCTTTTTTTGTTCGAGATGCTTTTTGAGATCGGTCCTGACTTTCTCGACGGTCTCCCTGTCGAGATGCAGCGAGTCGTTGATCCGGACGGTCCTGCCTTCATCGGCAAGGAGCTTCAAAAGGTCCTTGGCGTCCCTTTCCGAAATGCCAAAGAGGGCGGGGAACTCTTCCCTGACCGGCGGCTGGGTGCCGCCTTTTTTGATTGCCTCGACGATCCTGGTCTTGACCTCATCCTGCGCCTTGCCGCCTGTGGGCCTGAAGCCCGGGATTCTGAGCTTCGATCCTTCAGCCTCGAGCTGTTTTTTCTTTATGAGACCGTCGATTGCCAAGCTCAGGATTTTGGCAGAAAGCCGCATTCTGAGCATGCCTTTCAGCTCTTCCTTATCAAGGCCGGTCTTGAGCGGGTTGTCCTTGTGAAATTGCCTGATGAGGTCGATGGCTTTTTTTTCAAGCGTCGCAAGGTGGGACAGGTGGACATACGCGGTGTCCACGCGCTGAACGATCTTTTTCTGCGTAAGCGCCCCGAGGGCCGTTGCGATTTCCTGTTTGTCCAGTGCGATGGCGCCGATGATCTCGTTTTCTTCCATGCCGGCAAGGCCCTTGCCTGCAATGAAGAGCGCCAGCTTTTCTTCAGTCGTCCCTTTTTCGAGCAAGCCGAGATTTTTGAGCGATTCCTGCATGGCCGACGGCTTGTGCCTGCGGGGATGCGGATTCAGAACCATGCCGCCGCCAAGGGTCTCCATGGGGGAATAGAAACGGAGGATGTACCGGTCTCCGTGCTGGACGATCACCGGGGATTCGAACCGGAACTGGATATACGCTTCGTCCCCGGGCGCAAGGTCTTTCGATCCGAGGATCGTGATCCTTCCGATGGCCTCCTGGGTCGCGTTGTAAAAACGGACGCGCGATCCGGTCCTGAGGCCTCGCGGCGCCTGTTTCAGGAGGTCAAGCTTCGCATCGAGTGTCTTTGTCGGCGTGAAGAAGCCGCTGCTCACGATCATGTCTCCGCGGGAGATCTGGTCTTTTTCAACGCCCTGGAGGTTCACGGCCGTTCGCTGGCCGGCGACCGAGCGCTTGACCGCCTGGTTGTGCGACTGGAGCCCCCGGACCCTGGTCTTGATGCCCTTGGGGAGGATTTCGACTTCCTGCTCCGCGCTGATCGTGCCGGAAAGCAGCGTGCCGGTAATGACGGTGCCGAAGCCCTTCATGGTAAAGACGCGGTCGATGGGGAGCCGGAGGATGCCGTTCGATGATTTCGGCGTGACCTCGGCCGCGAGCCTGGCAAGCTCCTGCACGAGAACGGGCAGGTTCTCGCCGGTCCTGGATGAGACCGGAACGATCGGGGACTTTTCGAGGAACGTGCCTTTGACGTAATCGCGGACTTCGTCCTGCACGAGGGCGAGCCAGTCCCTCTCGATCATGTCCGTCTTGGTCAGGACGATGAGCCCCTTTTTTACGCGCAGGAGGTCGCAGATGGCGAGGTGCTCGCGCGTTTGGGGCATGATGCCCTCGTCCGCGGCGATTACGAGCATCACGATATCGATGCCGCCCACGCCCGCGAGCATATTCTTGATGAGCCCTTCGTGGCCGGGGACGTCCACGATGCCGAGCCGGTTGCCGCCCGGCAGGTCAAGCGACGCAAAGCCCAGGTCGAGCGTGATGCCGCGCTCTTTTTCTTCCTTCAAACGGTCGGGGTCGGTGCCGGTGAGGGCCTTGACGAGCGTGGATTTACCATGATCGATATGTCCGGCGGTGCCGAGGATGATGTATTTCATGAAAAGCCATTCAGCCACAGAGGCCACTGAGGGCGCAGAGGACGGCGTTTAAAAGCTTCAAAAGATTGATTTGATTTTTTTCTCTGTGAACTTTGTGTGCTCTGTGGCAAGATATCAAGAACTGATGATTTTTTTCATCGCTTCCACGATCTGCCCGATCTCTTCGTCGTTCAGCGTCCGCGGGTCGAAGACGACCATGCCTTCCTTGATGCGCGTGATGATGTGCGGACGGCCGAGGCGCAGACGCGATTCGATCTGGTTCGCGCTCAGACGGTCATGGCGGAGGCAGACGGTCCTGGTCGGGAAGTTTCCGGTGGGTAGCGCGCCGCCGCCGCTCTGGGAGGTGTCGTTCTGGATGTCTACGGCGGTGTCTGCGGACGCATGCCGCCTGATGCCGGCTGCAAGAAGCTCCGCTTTTCGCTCGATCTCGGAAAGCGGTTGGGTCAGCATCCAGAGCGTGGGGATGTCCCTGACCGCCTTGTCCATGTCCAGGTACTGGCTGAGCGTGGCGTCGAGGGCTGCAAGGGTCATTTTATCGAGGCGGAGGGCGCGGGCAAGGGGGTTTGACCTGATGGGGTCGAGGCACGCCTTTTTCCCGACGATGAGCCCCGCCTGGGGGCCGCCCAGAAGCTTGTCGCCGCTGAAGGTGAGCACGTCCACGCCGGAATCTATCGCCTGCTGCACCGTGGGTTCGTCGCCTGCTCCGTACGCGCGGAGATCGATGAAGCTTCCGCTTCCCAGGTCCCACATTACCGGGATGTTGTGTTTTCTGCCGAGGGCCGCAAGCTCGCCGGCAGGCACCTCCTTGGTAAAGCCCACAATCTTATAGTTGCTCGCATGGACCTTGAGCAGGAGGCCGGTATTCTCGTTGATCGCCTTCGCATAATCCTTGAGATGGGTCTTGTTCGTGGTGCCGACTTCCCTCAGGACTGCCCCGCTCCGCTCCATCACATCCGGCACGCGGAAGGAGCCGCCGATTTCAACGAGTTCTCCGCGCGACACGATCACTTCCTTGCCGCGGGCGAGGGTATTGAGGCACAGGAGCACGGCCGCCGCGTTGTTGTTCACGGCCGTTGCCGCTTCGACGCCGGTGAGCCGCCTCAGGATGCCCTCCACGTGCACGTGGCGCTTGCCGCGTTCTCCCGCCGGGATGTCGTATTCGAGGTTGGAATAGCCGCGGCTTACCTCCGCGACGCGCTGCACCGCCGCTTCCGAAAGGAGGGAACGGCCGAGGTTCGTGTGCACCACGACGCCCGTGGCGTTGATGACGCGTTTCAGGCTCGGCTCGGACGTTTCCGCGAGGACGGCTTCCGCGTGGTTCAGGATCCCTGCGATGGAAAAGAGCTGCTCGTCGATTTTCTGCGCGGCATCGCCGCCCTCGGCCCGGAGGATCGCCTTGCGTCTCGCGTCAATAGCGGTCCGGATCGCATCGAGCACCAGCACCCGCGGGTGATCCTGAAGCCATTGCTTCGTCCGGTTTTCTTTCAGCAACTCATCAACAGACGGCAATTGCCTGAGCAGTTCTTTCATGGCGATACCATAGCATAGCTTTTGCCGAATTTCAACTGGATTTTCCCCTGTCTATCGCGGCCCGCCTCCTGTTTTTGCGCTTGACATCCAGCAGATTCTATGTCAGTTTTACCATCGGTGCACAGAGAACCATGGCGACGAGGTGAGTATGGACAGACGTGCCTTTCTGAAGGGGGCCGCGGCAGCGGGCGTTGCGCTCGCCGCAGGTGAGGTTTTTGTCCCTTTTTCCGAAGCAGTGGAAATTCCTCCATTCAATTTCGCCCACATCTGCGATCTTCACCTCGACGTGCGCGGCGAGAGCAGCTGGCAATACCGCGAAAAGAGCGTGACGCTGTTCATCGACGCGCTGCGCCAGCTCATCCGGCTCCCCAGACTGAAATTTGTCGTCTTCGGCGGAGACCAGATACACTACGGGCCGCGGGACAGGGAATCGCTCGCCGTATTCCAGGAATGGACGACGAAGAACCTCAACATGCCGTTCTACATTCTCCTCGGCAATACCGAGGTCTCGCCCATCAGCGGTGTGTCGAAGCTAACCAAGGAGGATTATCTCAAAGCCTGGAAAAGCAACGGAACCGAGTCGGGCCGTTCGTCGTGGGCCTTCGACCCTGTGCGCGGAGCGAGGGTCATCGGGTTCGATGTTACCGTGGACGGCAAACCGCACGGCGAGGCGGGTCCCGAGGACCTGAAATGGCTCGAAAACGAACTCAAGGCGAACAGGAACAAGAAGCTCGTTATCGTATTTACGCACCAGCTCCTCCTGCCCAGCACACCCAAAGACACCAGCCCTGAGTGGTCGTTCTGGATGGTCAGGAACCACGAAAAAGTCCGCGCCGTCCTGGCGCGGTTTCCGAACGTGAGGCTGGTGGTCTCGGGCCATCATCACGCATCGAAGGTGACGACGGAGGGCAGGATCACCTACGTGTCCGATCCCTCGGTTGTTACCTACCCCTGCGCGTTCAGGGCCTTTACCGTGAGCCAGGAGGGGATTCATATCAGAAGCATCGGCATCGGCGATAAGGCCGTCGTGAACCGCGCCCGGGAGCTTCTGGTGTCGGACCCTTATGCGAAGATGTACGACCCCGCTGCCCCCCAGAAAATCGCTGACTTCAGCGTGGGGCTGACGGAGAAAGACCGGGAGACGATGATCAAGTTATAAAACCGTTCGGGTCGTTTGAAGAGTCCGAGCCATTGAACGGTTCAAGCCATTCGAACGACTGAACTTTTCAAACGGTTACTCTTCAGCCAGCGAGAAGTCGATCCTCTTCCGGGCCGCGTCCACGCGGTCCACGCGCACGGTGACCTTGTCGCCGATCCGGTAGGCGCATTTCCTCCGCTCGCCGCGCAGACAGTGCAGCTTTTCCACATAGTGATAGTAGTCGTCGGTCAGCGTCGAGACGTGGACGAGCCCCTCCACGAAGTAGTCGCGGAGCTGTACGAAGAACCCGAACTGCGTCACGCCCGTGATGATGCCTTCGTACACCTCGCCGAGCTTGTCCTCCATGAACCTGAGCTTCAGCATGGCGACTACGTCCCGCTCGGCCTCCATCGCGATGCGCTCGCGCAGGGAACAGTGGGCCGCGGCATCCGGAATGGTCTCCGCGAGTTTCTCCCGGAATGATTCATCCTCAAGCGCGCCCCGCATGTCGGCCTTCAGGATGCGGTGAACGATGAGGTCTGGGTAGCGGCGGATGGGGGACGTAAAATGCGTATAGGTCCCGGCGGCAAGGCCGAAGTGCCCTTCGTTTTCCCCGGAGTACCGGGCCTGCTTCATGGCGCGGAGCAGAACCGTGTTGATCAAGGTCTCCTCCGGAGCGCCTTTTGCTTTGGCGAGCGCCTTTTGCAGGTGAAGGGGCTTTATCTTTGCGGCAGGGGGCAGGCTGATACCGAGCGTGGCAAGGAACTCCGCCAGGTCCGCAAATTTCTCCTCGTCCGGCTCTTCATGAATGCGGTAGATGAACGGCGCTTCCTTCTGTTCGATGTGGCGCGCCACGGTCTCGTTCGCGGCGAGCATGAACTCCTCGATGATCTGGTGGGCCATGTTCCGCTCCGCCCTGATGACATCGGTCATGCGGCCCTGCAGGTCGAGCACGATCTCGGGCTCCGGCAGGTCGAAGTCGATGCTGCCGCGCTTCGCCCGTTTCGTGCGGAGGACTTCCATCAGTTCGGCCATCAGCTCGAATTCGGAAAGGAGGGCATGGTACCGCTTCCGCTGAACGGGATTCCCGTCCACGAGGATCTCGCGCACAGCGGTATAAGTCATGCGCTCGTTGCTGTTGATGACGCTCTCATAAATATTGTACCGCGGAACGTCTCCGGAAGGGGAGATGTCCATTTCGCAGGTGAGCGTGAGGCGGTCCACGTTGGGGTTCAGGCTGCAGATGCCGTTCGAGAGCGCCTCCGGGAGCATGGGGATGGCGCGGTCGGGGAAATATACGCTTGTGCCGCGCTGGTAGGCCTCGTTGTCGATAGCCGCGCTTTCCTTAACATAATGCGCCACATCGGCGATATGGACCCAGAGGCGGTAGCCGCCTTTGATTTTTTCGATGGAGATTGCGTCATCGAAGTCCCGGGCCTTCTCGCCGTCGATGGTGACCGTGGGCAGGCGCCGCAGGTCCTTTCTTCCTTTGCGCATCGCGGCGCTGACCTGCTGAGGGATGCTTTCCGCTTCCAAAAGCGCGCCGGTCGAAAACTTCACCGGCAGTTCGTACTCTTCGATAATGAGCTCGGAGTCGATGCCGGGGTCTCCCGGCTTGCCGATGACCCTTACGATCCTTCCCTCCGCGGGCCTGCCGTGGAGCGGGTAGGAGATGATCTCGGCGGAGACGAGGTCTCCGTTTTTTGCCTTGCCGGCGTTTTCCCTGCCGATGACCAGGTCCTGCGTCATTTTTGGATCATACGGAGTTACAAATCCGTATCCGCCGGTCCGCAGATCGGGAAGTTCGTACGTGCCGACCACTTTGGTGTGCGCGCGTTCGAGGATGCGGATGATCACACCTTCACGCTTGCCTTCGGTCTTTTTTCTTCCGACCGGCGGAGACACCCGGGCCACGACCTTGTCCCCGTCCATGGCGTCGAGCCGCCCCCGGCCGGAGATGTAAACATCGGTTCTTCCTCTTTTCTCCGGAATCACGAACCCGTAACCCTGGGGATGGGCGCGAAAGACCCCGGTTTCGAGGTCCATTTTTTCCGGGAGCCCATAGCGGTTGCCGCGCGTCTTGACGATCTCTCCGGCAAGAACCAGCTCATTGAGGGTACGCTTGAGTTCGCGGCGGTCCTCGGACTTGAGCCGAAGCTGGCGCATAAGCTCCCGCACCATCATGGGCTTGCCGGTCCTCATTCTCATCAATTCAATGATCTGTTTATGGGTGTTGGGCATATTTGAAAGTTTGTAGCTCGGAGTTGGGAGTTCGGAGTTAGGATGGGGGAGCGGTCATCTTTCACTACGAACTCCGAACTCAATGCTCCGAACTGATTCTCAGCAGCTTCCCTGTCGCTTCCGCGATCACGAGCGGTCCCCGCGTTATCTTCGCTTCCGCAAGAATGAGTCGTTTGGTTTCTTCCGTGATCCGGCCGGAAACGGTCAGCTCTTCGCCGGGTGAGGCAGGAGACCTGAATTTTACCGTCATCTCTGCCGTGACGGCAGGAATGCCGAGGCTGAATGTCAGCTTGGCCATGGCCTCGTCGAGCAATGTGGAAAGAATGCCTCCGTGGACTATCCCCTCGAATCCCTGGTGCGTGTCCAACGGCGTGAACTTTGCGCGAATGGTATTCGCTTCTTTATCGATTCCGAAATCGATGCCGAGCCCCCC
>DASWAB010000282.1:0-4079 GCA_036391375.1 Nitrospirota bacterium | reverse complement strand
CGCGATCTGAGCGTCCGTGGCCTCGCCCTGCATGATCTCGCGCATCACGGCCTCGGCCTCGGCTTCGGTAAGGTCCGTCTTAGCGACAACCTTTGCAATGGCTTCTTTAATCATAGCGTGTAATCCTTAAGCATCTTTTTAGATTGAACCTGTAGGGCTGCTCACAACATGCTGATTAGCCGGGCATTTTTGCGTGTAAATTTCATTAATTCTTTCGTTGCGTTTCTCATATGCGTTTATCTCCACTCTCGGCGCACCCTTAAGGTCAAGAAAAAATAGCGGGACAATAAAAATGACTCCCAAAATACCTTTGATAACATTTGTCCTTACAATGTCACTCTTTTCGTTCTCCAACTTGTTGATTTTTTCTTCATTCTGTTTCATTTCTTTTAAAAGGTTATCACATGACTTTTGACCATCATCAAGTTGGATGCTGGTTATAGGCCTTGCTTCTCTGCCCGCACACGATGCAAGAAAGCTTACTAACACGATAATTACGCTTAAACGCTGAACTGAGTATGGCAACATAACATACCCCTTTCTGTTCAGATGATAATTTAGTCACAGCTTCAGAAAATTCCTGAGCAGCTCCTTCCCCACATTGGTCAAAATCGATTCGGGGTGGAACTGGACGCCTTCCAGTTTGAACTGTTTGTGCCGGACGCCCATGATGAGGCCGTCGTCAGTCCAGGCCGAGATTTCGAGCACGGTCGGCAGGGTTTCCCGTTTGATGATGAGCGAATGATAGCGTGTCGCCTCGAACGGGTTCGGAAGGCCTGCAAAGATGGTCTTGCCGTCGTGGTGGATCATCGAGGTCTTGCCGTGCATCAGATACGGCGCCCGGATCACGTCTCCGCCGAAGGCGTCGCCGATTGACTGGTGCCCGAGGCAGACGCCTAAAATCGGTATCTTGCCCGTGAACCGTTTGATCACGTCTATTGAGATGCCGGCTTCCTTCGGGGTGCACGGCCCGGGCGAGATCACGATGCGGTCGGGGTTCATCTTCTCGATCTCGGAAATCGTGATCTTATTGTTTCGATAGACCTTCAGGTCCTGTCCCAGTTCGCCCAGATACTGGACCAGGTTATAGGTGAAGGAATCGTAATTGTCGATCATCAACAGCATAAAAACCTCGAAAAGATTTTATCTCTCGCCAGGGCGCAAAAGATGCAAAGGATTATCAATCCAGCCCCTTCTCCGCCATTTCCACGGCCCGCATCATGGCCTTGGCCTTGTTCACCGTCTCCTGATATTCCGCAGATGGAACGCTGTCCGCGACCACGCCGCCACCGGCCTGGATATACGCAATGCCGTCCTTGATGACAAGCGTGCGGATCGTGATGCAGGTGTCCATGTTGCCGGAAAAACCGAAATAGCCGACCGCGCCCGCATAGGGGCCGCGACGGGTGGGCTCGAGCTCGTCGATAATCTCCATCGCGCGGATTTTCGGCGCGCCCGAGACCGTGCCCGCCGGAAAACAGGCCCGGATCACGTCGTAGGCGTCCCTGCCGGCCGAGAGCCTGCCGCGCACGTTCGATACGATGTGCATCACGTGGGAGTAGCGTTCGATGACCATGAGTTCGGAGACAAAAACGGTGCCCGCCTCGCTCACGCGGCCCACGTCGTTCCTGCCCAAATCCACGAGCATGATGTGCTCCGCCCGCTCCTTGGGGTCCGCGAGCAGTTCATCGGCGAGGGCAGTGTCCTCTTCCTCCGTGGCGCCCCGCTTGCGCGTGCCCGCGATGGGCCGCAGGTCGATCCGGTCTCCTTCAAGCCGCACCATCACCTCCGGCGAGGCGCCGACCACGGTCGCGTCTCCGCAGCGCAGAAAATACATGTATGGAGACGGGTTGATAAGCCTGAGCGCGCGGTAAATCTCGAAGGGCTCTGTATGAATCCTTGCCCGAAACCGCTGGGACGGCACCACCTGAAAAATATCGCCGGCCTTGATGTATTCCTTCGCCTTGAGCACCGCCTGTTCGTACGCGGCCTGCGTGAAGTTCGACGTAAGCTGGACGTTCTTCGATCTTTTCCCCGCCTTTTCCCGGCCCCTTGTCCCCGGCCCCTTGCCCCTTAATTTTTTCACCAGCGCGTCGATCTTCGCAGTCGCCTCCCGGTATGCGGCGGTTGCGGATCGTCCGTCGATATGCGCGTTCGACACCACCTTGATCATATGCGTGATGTTGTCGAAGATCACGAGCGTGTCCGTGATCATGAAAAAAACGTCCGGGACATCCAGCCCCTTTTTGTCCCTGAACGGCAGCTCTTCGAAAAAGCGGACAACGTCATATCCCATGAACCCTACGGCGCCGCCGAAGAACCGGGGCAGCGACGGGTCGGGAACGGGGCGGTATTCGGTGAGAACGTTCTTGACGGTTTCGAGGGGATCGCAATCAAAAGTCAGTTTTTCGGTCCTGCCGCCCCTGATTACTTCACCCGTGCGGCCTGAGGTCTTGATTATGACTGACGGCCGGCTGCCCAGGAAAGAATACCGCGCCCACTTTTCTCCGCCTTCCATGCTTTCGAGAAAAAATGAATTCCTGCGGTCGTCGATCTTCTGGAATGCGGACACCGGCGTCTCCCGGTCGGCGAGGATCTCCCGGTATACCGGGATAAGGTTCCCCAGCTTCGCCTTCTGTTTAAATTCTTCCAGAGAGGGCCGGAACATAAAACTCCTTGCAAAATAAGAAGATTATGTACTATACCAGATAGGTTCAAGAAGTGTCAAGGAAAGAAGTCGGACCGGGCGCAGCCCGACTGCATTTTTACGGATTCCTGGTCCATTCCACCCGGTCCCGCCCGTTGTTTTTTGCCTTGTACAATTCGTCGTCCGCCCTCTTGATCATAGTGTCGATGGACTGGTCGTCATGTTGCAGGGACGTCACCCCCAGGCTTATGGTGACCTGATTTCCCCTGATCGTCCCTTCCCGCACCTCCATGCGCACCCGCTCGGCAAAGTTCCACGCGGATTCAAGGTCAGCGTCCGGCAGGAGGATGAGAAACTCCTCGCCGCCGTAGCGGCCCAGAACGTCGTAGATACGGATGGAACGGCGTATGCGGCTGGACACCTCTTTGAGCACCTCATCTCCGGCGAGGTGCCCCTGGCGGTCATTGATGGCTTTGAAATGGTCGATGTCGGCGATGATGCATCCGAGGTCCTTGCCCAGCCGTTGCGCCTTTGCAAACTCTTCGGCAAAGCGGGACAGGATATGACGCCTGTTGTAGATACCCGTCAACTCGTCGGTAATCGCTATTTCCTCGATCGTCCGGCAGGCGTCGGTGAACTTTTTGATCAGCCGCGCCGTAAAAAAATAGATGAGGCCCACCAGCAGGACGATCGTCGTAACGCCGAAAAAAATGATAGCGGTTGTTTTCCGCTTGAGTTCATTCTGGATGTCCTCGATGTCGAATGATATGCTGATGCCGCCCCCGACATCGCCGATCTCGTATCCCTGTTTTGTGTGGCACTGCAGGCATGATCTGTCTATGTAAAGCGGCGCCATGTATCGAAAGACCGCCCTTTCGTTGATGTGTTCCGTCTGAAAAAGCTCGTGGGTGTCTTTCGCTCCGAAAAGATGCAGGGCTTTCTCCTCGAATGCGTCCGGCTTGTTCCGCGGATTGAAAAGGTTCAGACTGGTTATATGAAGCTTAAATTCCCCCTCCCGCTCGGCATATTCGGAAATTTCCCTGACCATGAGCGCCGGATTTCTTTTGGTAAACATCCGGCCGTCTGCGCTTTTCATGTCGGGATTTACCAGATATGGATTGGACTCGACTCCCGCCTTCTTTTCGACATACACCCCGCCGTAATTCGCGTTCCATTCCCGCGCCATAACGATGCTGTTGAAAAGGGAGCGCGCCTTGGTAAGGTTCTGTTCCTGGATCAGGCGCCGGGTCTGGACGAGCATGTCGGAGAAAACGGCCGCGAGCGTTGCGGCTATAACCAGGCTGATGGAAATAATGAAGACCTTGTAAATGCTTTTTTCCTTCTTCACCGGCACGTTAACGGCCCTCCACTTTCTTCTTCAATTCATGCAGCTTGTTCAAGGCATCGAGCGGGGTCATGCCGTTGAGGTCCA